>JADFXG010000008.1 GCA_015233895.1 Nitrospirota bacterium
ACTCATTGTGTCATGCCTCCTTTTTGTTATAACTGATAATATAATTCAGTTAGGCAGTTTCTGAAAATATACTTTCCAAAAAATGCTCTCTAATTAGACTTCATGACACAGTTTTTTGAACACTCTCAGATTTAAGCATAATATGGAAATTAAATATGATGAAAAACAAGAAAATAGAATAATGTAAGAGATTAAAGACAGGTAAATCAAAAAATTTCCTTAATTGGAAAATACTCCTTCTCAGTTCTGAGGATTTCGCAACGGTCTCTAATTGGTATTAGGGGAGGGACAGAGTCCCTCCCCTGACGTATTATCTAATGTTCCTTATTCAGAAGGTGTCCAGCTTGCCCAGTGTTTAAGGATATTCCATCTCCTCTTGACATCGGCTTCGGCTTCTTTCATAAGCTTTGCTGCAATCTCAGGCTTCGATACCCTCAGTTGCTGGTATCTGTTCTGAGCATAGCAGTAATCGGCCAGTGAGCCAGCCGGTTCTTTGCTGTCTAACTGCATAGGGGTTTTACCCTCAGCCTCAAGTGCAGGGTTATACCTGTATAACGGCCAATAACCTGTGCTGACTGCTTCTTTCATTATTTCTACTGACTTAGTGGTGTTTATTCCCTGTGCGATACAGGTTGAGTAGGCAATTATAAGCGATGGGCCTTTATACGCTTCAGCCTCAACAAATGCTTTTATTGTCTGAGCCGGATTGCCTCCAAAGGCCACCTGTGCAACATAAACATGGCCGTATGTTGACATGATTAAGCCTATGTTCTTTTTGCCTGTTCTCTTACCACCAGCGGCAAACTGTGCGACAGCTCCCCTAGGTGTTGCCTTTGACATCTGTCCACCGGTATTTGAATAAACCTCGGTGTCCATTATAAGAATATTTATGTTTTCACCGGAGGCCAGCACCTGGTCAACTCCGCCATAACCGATGTCATAACCCCAGCCATCTCCGCCAATCACCCAGACAGATTTTTCAATAAGATAGTCGGCAAGTGATATGAGACTCTTAGCCTCATCGGAGGTATCTCCTGCAAGGATTTTTTTAAGATCGGCAACCCTTGCCCTTTGTGCCTCAATACCCTCTAAGTTGGTCTGGTCGGCGTTTTTGATTGCATCAATGAGTGGCTTCTGCCCGGAAAACTTAGGGCTTAATGTGTCAAGAAGTTCGCCTGCCTGTGCGTTAAACTTATCAACTGTCTGCCTCATACCGAGACCAAACTCGGCATTGTCCTCAAACAGGGAGTTTGCCCAACTTGGTCCTCTGCCGTCTGCTCTCTTAGCATAAGGCGTGGTAGGCAGGTTACCGCCATAGATAGAGGAACAACCGGTGGCGTTAGCTACCATAAGTCTGTCGCCAAAGAGCTGAGTGAGAAGTTTAAGATATGGGGTCTCGCCGCAGCCTGCACAAGAACCGGAGTACTCAAACAGCGGTCTTACGAGCTGACTTCCCTTAAGGGTATTGATTTTGTATTTTGAGGGGTCTGTTTCAGGGAGATTTAGGAAGAACTTGTAGTTGTCGGCCTCTTTATAACGAATTGGCTCTTGCAAACCCATGTTGATAGCTTTAACCTCGGTGCGTTTCCCAGCTGCATCTTTCTTACGGCCAGGGCATACCTCTACGCATGACCCGCAGCCAACGCAGTCCTCAGGCGCTACCTGAACTGTAAACTTCATACCGGCAAATTCCTTACCTGTAGCATCCACCGATTTGTACTCTTTAGGCGCACTTGCCAGATTGGAGGGATCATAAGCCTTTATTCTTATAGAAGCATGCGGGCATACAAACGAACACGTGCCGCACTGAATGCAAGCGTCCGGTTCCCACACAGGGATATGCAGCGCTATGTTTCTCTTTTCGTACTGGGTGGTTGCAGTGGGCCACGTACCGTCAATCGGCATCGCAGATACTGGGAGTGCATCACCGTATCCCTCAATTATTTTAGCCGTTACGTTCTTAACAAACGCCGGAGCATCGTCAGAGACGGCTTTACGCATCGTTAACTTACTTGTGGCCTTAGCAGGCACCGGTACTTCTACAATATTGGCGATAGCCTTGTCCACTGCCGCATAGTTCATTTCAACGACTTTATCGCCTTTCTTCTGATAAGTCTTCTTGATTTCCCGCTTGATGGCTGTGATAGCCTCATCTTTGGTTACAACGCCGGAGATTACAAAGAAGGCTGTCTGCATTATCATATTGATTCTGTTACCCAGTCCTAGTTCCTCTGCCAGCGCTATAGCGTCAATTATATAAAACTTCATTTTTTTGGCAATTAACGCCTCTTGCACTTCTTTAGGTAAACTATCCCACACTTCATCTTTACCGTGGGAGGTGGTCAACAGAAATATGGCGCCCTCCTCGGCATTGCCAAGCATGTTGTATTTTTCGAGAAATGACGTGTTATGGCAGGCGATAAAGTTCGCTTTGGATATAAGGTAAGGGGATGTGATATTGCCTTTACCGAAGCGGACATGCGAGGTGGTAATAGAGCCTGACTTCTTAGAGTCGTACACGAAATAGCCCTGAGCATGATTAGTGGTCTCGCTGCCGATAATTTTAATTGTATTTTTGTTAGCTCCGACAGTGCCGTCTGCTCCAAGGCCATAGAACATCGCACGTACTGTCCCCTCGCCTTCTATGTCAAATGACGGGTCGTACTTAAGGCTTGTGTTTGTAACATCGTCGTTAATACCGACGGTGAAGTGGTTTTTGGGTTTGCTCTCCGAGAGGTTGTCAAAGACAGCTTTTGCCATAGCAGGCGTAAAGTCTTTGGAACCAAGGCCGTAACGACCGCCTACGATTACCGGATACTTCTTAAGTTTGCCGATACCTTGTTCTATAGCCTCACCGACGGCTGTTCTGACGTCAAGGTATAAGGGTTCGCCGGTAGCGCCTGGCTCTTTCGTTCTGTCCAACACGACGATGGATTTCACTGAGGCAGGTATTTCGGATGCAAATGCTGCCGTATCAAAAGGTCTGTAGAGTCTTACATGTATAACACCGACTTTTCCGCCCTTAGCGTTTAAATAGTCAACTGTACTTTGTACAACCTCACCGCCGGAGGCCATAACAACAACAATTCGCTCGGCATCAGGAGCACCGTGATATTCGAAAAGCTTGTACTGACGGCCAACTAGCTTAGCAAACTTATCCATAGCTTTTTGGACTATGCCAGGCACTGAGTTATAGTACTTATTGACAGTTTCACGACCCTGGAAATAAACATCCGGGTTCTGTGCGGTACCGCGCATAGAGGGTCTGTCAGGAGTTAGACCTCTCATGCGGTGCTCCACAATTTTGCTGTTGTCAATCATGGCCTTCATGTCGTCAAAAGTGACCTCTTCAATTTTTGCAAGCTCATGTGAGGTTCTGAATCCGTCAAAGAAATGCAGAAAAGGAATACGTGACTCTAAAGTGGCGGCCTGAGCGATGAGAGCAAAGTCCATAGCCTCCTGAACGTTTCTGGAAGCGAGGAGGGCAAAACCTGTGCCTCTTGTAGCCATAACGTCTGAGTGGTCACCGAATATGGAAAGACCCTGACAGGCAAGTGAACGCGCAGTGATGTGAAACACGGTGGGGGTCAGCTCACCGGCTATTTTGTACATATTTGGAACCATGAGAAGGAGTCCCTGGGAGCATGTACATGTGGTGGCAACAGCGCCGGCAGCAAGGGAGCCGTGCACAGCACCGGCCACACCGGCCTCAGATTGCATCATACCGACTTTTGGCACAGAGCCCCATATGTTGAGCTGTCCGGCGGCTGATTTAGAATCGCAAATTTCCGCTATCGGTGATGACGGCGTAATCGGATAAATTGTTATTATTTCGTTTGTAGCATGAACAGTATGTGCGCAAGCCGTACAACCGTCCATAGTTACCATCTTTCTACTCATATACTTCCCTCCATCATTTTAATTTGTTATTCGTTTTGACTGTCAAATCCGCCAAAATTACTAAAGCCTTTTCGTGCTTTGGTTCCCCGCTTTAAACGGCAATTATATCATGCCATTTTTAACTTAATTCAAAATACAGTTGACAAAAGTATAAATTATCACTACAAATAATTTCAAGTAATCATAAATATAAATTTAGGTTTTTAGCGTTTTTTGTTGGGTAAAATGATTACGTGTTTTTACTCAGCTATTTTAACCACTCTGCCTTCAAAAGAAAGTGCACCATCAGCAAAAAGTTTAATTGCACGGGGATATATTTCATGTTCATACTTAAGTATCCGTTCTGACAGAGTATCCTCCGTATCATTAGATAATACAGGCACTGCAGCCTGAATTATTATTGGCCCCGTATCTAATCCCTCATCTACAAAATGCACAGTGCAGCCAGATATCTTTACCCCGTACTTAAGGGCTTGTCTCTGAGCGTGGAGCCCTTTAAAGGACGGCAAAAGTGCAGGATGAATGTTCATAATCCTCATCGGAAAGGCCTCAATCAATGCTTTACCAACGAGTTTCATAAATCCGGCTAAAACGACAAGGTTGACCCCTAATGTTTGAAGTTCGGTTGTTATTTTTCTATAGTAATCGTCTTTAGTTCTAAAATCTTTCTCTAAAATGGCCATTGAGGTAATGCCGTAGGCTTTTGCCCTTTCTATGGCAAAGGCATCTGCGTTATTTGTAATAAGACACTCAATAGAAACATTCAGATATCCGCTTTTGACGGCATCTATTATAGATTGAAAATTAGAGCCGCGCCCTGAGGCCAGCACTCCCACTTTTGTCATACTATGTTCACTCCGTCAGTTTCTAAGCTTTCCTTATACAGAAGTTTCTTACTGATGCCGGTTGCAAGAGAGACCTCTTCAACTGCCTCTTTTCGTTTTGCTCCGGCACTGATTAGCCCTCTGACTTCTTTCAGTGCATCAGCAAAGGAAACGCTTACCGGCTCTATGCCAGCTACCACAGCTACATACTCACCTGCTATCGTGTGCTCTTTAATTTCCTCCAGCACATATGAAACCGAACCTCTCAGCGTTTCCTCGTACATTTTTGTGATTTCTCTGGAAAGGGACATTTCCCTGTTACCAAAGACCTCAAGCAGATCATCAAGGAACTCCAAAATCCTGTGCGGTGCCTCATAAAACACCAACGTGTTGTCAATCCCCTTAAGCTCAGCAAGCTGCTTTTTCCTGTGTGTGGGTTTACTGGACAGGAAACCGGCAAAGGTGAACCTGCCTGTGGGAAGCCCTGAGATGGAAAGAGCCGCCGTATGTGCTGTGGCTCCTGGTACTGCTATAACGTTAATTCCGGCAGCTATAGCTTCTTTTACAAGTACCTCACCAGGGTCAGATATTCCTGGAGTTCCGGCATCGGTCACAAGTGCTGCGCTGAAACCGTCATTTATCTTATCTATAACCTCCTGCGACCGTACCCGTTCCTTTTCCCTGTAGTAGCTGATCATTGGTTTAGAGATGTCGAAGTGGTTTAAGAGTTTTATCGTGCGTCTTGTGTCCTCTACCGCTATAATGTCCACCTCTTTCAGCACCCTAAGAGCTCTGAGTGTGATGTCCTCAAGGTTGCCTATCGGAGTGGATACTACATAAAGGTCGCCTTTCATCTTTTAACAGTTAGCCTCTGACATAGTGTTCTTTAAGTTTAGAAAGCCACAGGATGTGTTTTTTCTCTTCATTTATCACCTCATCCAGTATGTTCTTTTCTGTGACAGCATCTCTGAGAGCATGGAAAAAAAGCAGGGTTTCCTTTTCAAATCCCATAGCAAGCAACACAGCGCCCATAGGTTCGGTTACATTAGTCATGTGGAGCATTGCCTTGTCTTTGCCAAGAAAAAACGCAGACTCTACATAAGCCCGCATATACTCTGAAACCTCCTGCCAGCCCTCGGGCTCGTCATTTCCCAGTTTTTCCCGCAACGCTGTAAAAACCACTATGTGGGACTTCTCAGCATCTGCCAGTTTTGTAAAAAGACTGTTAAATTCAGAATCGTTTTTAAATTTAGCCGCCAACTCGGTATAGTACGAATTCCCAAGCATCTCAGTCCTCACTGCCATCTCCAGCACTTCTCTTATCGAATAACTTTCCATTCTTACCTCCTTTAGTTAATGCCTCAGGGAATGACTTTCGCATCTCCCTGTCCAGTTTTATTATATCCTTTATATCATCGCCGCTGAGTTCCCAACTGTAGGAGCCCTTGGCGTCCTTTCTGACCTTTACGTGAGTTGATTTCTTCTGAGGCGGTATGGCAGTCAGCTGGGCGTCCTTTCTGACTTCAAACGGAACACTCTGTGCAGTCGCATTATCTTGTATTGCCTTTACCTCAGCGCTTCTGTTATCTACATTTACAGATGATGCGTTTCCCCCTCCTCCTCCTTTGCTGCAAGCAGCTGAAGTTATAGAAAAGCAGCAGAGGCAAATAATTAAAAATCGTGCCATTTATAATCCTCTCACACACCACGGTAACCGTTAGTGATGGGAAAACGCCTGTCTTTACCAAAGGCACGTCCGGTTATCTTAACTCCGGGGGGTGACTGTCTCCTCTTGTACTCGCTTCTGTCTATGAGGCTTATTGCCCTCTTTACCGGCTCTGCCCCAAAGCCATGTGCTGTTATCTCCTCAAAACTCATATCATTTTCTATGTAAGCCTCAATGATTGGGTCAAGTGTTTCATAGGGAGGCAAACTATCAGTGTCTTTTTGATTAGCCCTTAGCTCTGCTGTAGGAGCTTTGGTTAAAACTGACTCAGGAATTACCGCAGTGTTTTTGTTTTTCCATATACACAGCCTATACACCATAACTTTCGGCACATCTTTGATGACGGCAAACCCTCCTGCCATATCCCCATATAAAGTGGCATAACCCACCGACATTTCAGACTTATTGCCGGTTGTTAAAACCATGCTGCCAAACTTGTTTGAAAATGCCATAAGCAGGTTCCCGCGCACCCTTGCCTGCAGATTTTCCTCTGTTATGTCACGCGGTTTATCCTTAAAAAAACTACCAAGCGAATTGAGATATGAATTAAAAATATCCGCTATCGGAATCTCATCAACCGATATATCAAGCCGCCGTGCCAAATCATACACGTCAGCTCCTGACTCATCTGATGTAAACATGGAGGGCATAAAAACTCCCCGCACATTTTCCTTTCCCAGTGCATCCACTGCAATTGCAGCAACCAGCGAGGAGTCAATCCCTCCGCTTAACCCAATCACGACGGAGTTAAAACCGTTTTTTTGTATGTAGTCACGGGTGCCGGTAACAAGAGCGGTATATACCTCCTCTTCTTCCGTATCCATTTGCGGCTTTTGAATCTGTGGCAGAACAGTCCTGGAATCAGCTTCATTGTCAGATATAAAAACATGCCTGATTTCAAAGTTATTCCCTGAATGTGCAGCTCTTTGCCTGTTTCGCGGATCCTGAAGCCTAAGGTGAAAGACGCTTTCCAAATCAAGATCGGCTACAATCAACTCCTCGGAAAATGCCGCTCCAGTCATTATTATATCGCCTCTTGGGCTGACAATGAGGCTGCGACCGTCAAACACGAGCTCATCCTGCCCCCCTGTCATGTTTAAGTATGCCACAAAGGAGCGGCAGTCAAAGGCGCGGGTTTTTAGCATTGCCTCTTTCATTTTAAATTTATTTAAGCCATACGGAGAGGCGTTAATGTTGATAACTACCTCAGCCCCGTGCAGGGCTTGTGTGTAGGGAGGCCCCTCCGGGTACCATATATCCTCACATATACTGACCCCTATCTTACACCCTGCCACCTCATAAATTGGCAGCGAACTGCCCTGTTTAAAATACCGTATTTCGTCAAATACGCCGTAGTTTGGAAGATACAGTTTATGGTAAACGTCACATAGGTTATAATTATAAAAAATTGCGGCGGCATTATAAATATCCTCTTTCATGTCAACAAATCCAATAATGGCAGCTATCCCCTGCGTATGTTTTTGAATTTCCTGAAGCGACTTTACGTTATCTCTGATAAAGCCTGGTTTAAGAAGCAAATCCTCCGGAGGATATCCAGTTATGGCAAGCTCAGGAAAAGCAACAATATCGGCACAGAGAGTCTTAGACCTCTCGATGTAATCAATGATTTTTTCCGTATTACCCTTAATATCCCCAACTGTGGGATTAATCTGGGCAAGGGCAACCCTGAGCGTCTTCATCCGTTAATTATACATCATTTTGAGAATATTAATCCGCAGATGACACAGATAAACGCAGATGAAAAAAATATAAATCTGCGAAAATCTGGGCAATCTGCGGAAAAAATCTCTATTTTTCGTCCTTTATTTATAATTTCTATGATGTGGAAAATAATCTAAAAAGCAATTACGAGAAAGTTTATAGAAACGAAAATAAGTTTACAGTTTACGCACTCAGCGCAGTTTCATACGAGCTGGATTCAATTTTTTCCACAACGCTGACAAGTTTTGGAATATCCATTATTAATGCAACAGTGCCATCGCCTAAAATTGTAGCGCCTGATATTCCCTCCACATCCCTGTAAATCCGGCCAAGAGTCTTTATAACCGTCTGGTGTTCACCTATTACGTAGTCAACAACAAATCCAACCCTCTTGTCCTCAACCTCGGTAACCACAATTTGCTCAACCTCCGGCCTGGGACCATCCACCAAAAAGTGCTCTCTTACCACTATGTAGGGTACAATGGCGCCTCTTACATTAGAAATGTGCCTGTTGTGCATTCTCGCAATGTCTTCTTTTGTTAACTCTACGCACTCTTGTACCACAGAAAGCGGAATAACAAAGAAATCATCTGCAACCTTTACCAAAAGTCCGTCTATTATGGCAAGCGTCAGTGGCAGCTTTAACGTTATTGTTGTTCCAACTCCAAGTGTGCTCTTTATATCAACAGTGCCCCGAAGTGCCTCAATATTTCGCTTCACTACGTCCATACCCACACCGCGCCCGGATACGCTTGTCAGCTTCTGTGCGGTTGAAAACCCTGGCGCAAATATTAACGAAAATATCTCCTTTTCACTTAGCTCAGCATCCGGCTGGATAATGCCCTTTTCCACGGCTTTTGCAAACAACACGTCCTTATCAAGCCCTTTGCCGTCATCCTGTATCTGAATCAACACGTTAGCGCCGGAGTGCCCGGCTGTCAAATGCACTGTCCCATATCTGCTCTTTCCGGCAGCAACTCTGACATCCGGCTGCTCTATGCCGTGATCCACACTGTTTCTTATAATATGTACTAGCGGATCATTGAGCTTCTCTATCACAGTCTTATCCAGTTCCGTATCAGCCCCGTCTGTGGTCAGGTTGACCTCTTTGCCAAGGTCTGCCGACAAGTCCCTGAGCAGTCTTTTAAACTTACTGAATGTCGAGCCTATCGGAAGCATTCTTATACTCATTGTATTGTCTCTCAGTTCCCACGTAAGCCGTTCTACCTCTTCTGAAATAGACATGAGCACGCCGTCACTGAAATCCGTAACTGTCTGGCTTAAACGAGCTTGCACTGTAACAAGCTCCCCTACCAAATCCACAAGTTTATCCAGTTTTTCCGAGGGAACCCTGATTGAAGCAGCGTCTGTCTTTTGTTTCTGTTCTTTTACCTCCTTAATGTGTTTTTGTTCGGCAAGAGCAGATGTTACATGTGACTCATCAGTAATCCCAAGCTCTACTAAGATCTGTCCTACCTTCTTTTGCTTACCCAAAACACCCTTAAGGTCATCCAGACGGACATCTCCCCTGGAAAGCAGTATCTCACCAAGTTTCAGATGCCGCTCATCCTCGTCAAATACTCCGCCCTCATCTATTGTCTCTATTTTTACCTCACATAAGTCCTCTACAAAAATAAATACATCTTTTATAGCATCAATTCCCTTATCGGTTGTAATTACAATATCCCAGTAGGTAAGACACGTCTCAGGGTCAAAGTCCTCCAAAGTCGGAATGGCATCGGTTTGGGCTACAATGGTAGCCTTGCCGACCTCCCTGAGTTCATTCAGCAGCAGGATGGGATTTGTGCCGGTAGCAAACAACTCCGGTGCCGGACGAAATCTCACCCGGTATGTGACAATGGATACGCGCCCTATTGGTGCCTCCTTCTGCGCGGTAGTGCTTGTATCGGTAGCGGTTACACTTTCAGCGCTGGCAACCTCTTTTTCATCACTGTCTTTGGCCATGACGAGCTTAAAGCCGGATATGATTTCTTTTGATCTGGCCTCATCAACCTGAGGCCCTCCCTGAGAGGCCTCTATCATTGTTCTGATTTGGTCTCTTGCCATAAGGGTTAGATTAATCAGATTCGTAGTTACCGGTATCTCACCGTTTCTAACCATGTCAAAAGTTGTTTCCACCTCGTGGGTAAATTTAGCGATATCGTCATAGCCAAACATGGCGCCAGAGCCTTTTATCGTGTGCATTGCTCTAAAGACGCGTCCCACAAGCTCAGTATCAGCCGGGTTTTCCTCAAGCTCAAGCAATGCAGACTCAAGCTCGGTTAAGAGCTCCTGAGCCTCCTCTATAAATATCTCCCGTCCCTTATCTAATCCCTCATCGCTGCTCATCCAAGCACCTTCTTAACAACTCCTAACAGTTGATCAGGTTTAAACGGTTTCACTATCCAGCCGGTAGCACCTGCCGATTTACCCTCCTGCTTTCGTGTATCCTGAGACTCTGTCGTAAGCATTATGATAGGGATAAACTTAAAGTCGGGAAGCGCTCTTATTGCCCTTATCAGACCGATGCCGTCCAGGTTTGGCATGTTAAGGTCGGTAATCACCATATTTACCGGTGCTCCCGTTATCTTAGTGAGAGCATCCTTACCGTCCACCGCCTCTACAACCGTATATCCGGCGCCTTTTAAAGTGAAGCTCACCATCTGCCTGACGCTCGCAGAGTCATCCACTGTCATTATTGTTTTACTCATATTTAAGCCTCCACGCCTATTTTTCTGACAAAGCAATGCACCATGTCAATGTGCAAAACCAGACTCATCGGCCAGCTCTTGATACCGCTTAGGCACATTTTCAAGTGTCAGTGTTTTTTCCCTTATTTCACACGATTTTTGGGCTGCTCGCAACAGTTGCAAAAACGAGAAATCCACATCAGCCACCCTGCTTAAATTCAGTGTTACTGCGCTTGCTTTATTTATCGCATTAAGCAGTGCATCCTTTACATCTTTAATGTTTTGTAAAGTTAAATCGCCTTCTAAAGCCAGCTCACCGCTTTTGTCCAACTTATGAGAAAACATAATTGCACCACCTTTTTACCTGAGAATGTGAAAGTATAACAAATCATTATTTGTAAAGTCAAAAAAGTTCAATATTATCACCAAGGTCATCTTCTTTTTGAGAATCTGAGCCGGCGGCACTTTCCTCACCCCATAAAAGCGCATCAGCCCCCTCCTCATCTTGTCCCAACGTGTCTTTATGAATCAACCGTTCCGAGTCCATGGTGTAGCGCTGAAGCATGTCGTTTAAATCAGGGGTATAATCAATATGATCGTAAATATGATCAGGGATTTTCTCTCTAACCTCATTAAGCACACTCTCTATTTCAGCGGCAACAGCGGTTAATTTGTCTCGTATTATTTTGTCAAAATTAATACTTGAGATTACGTGTGCTATTTCTGTTTCTAAGTTCTTTGCACTATGAGAAATTCCGCTCATTGCCGTCATGAGTTCCTTATCGCCTTCAAGAAGTTTTTCAAGCGCCTTATTGGTCTCCCTTGTAATCATCTCAGATGAGCTTACCTGTTGCTTAAGTCTGATGTTAAGGGATTTTGTAAAGTCTGCCGATGTAACTAAAACATCGTTTATTATTTTTGCCCCTTCATCTATCCTGTTCTGAGCGCTTTTTGATTGCTTACTGATTTCCTCTGCTAACACCCCCAGTCCATGTCCGGCTGAGCCTGTGCGGGCCACCTTGATTATGGAGTTGAGGGCTAACAAGTTCATATTGTCGCTGATGGTTCGTATATTGGTAACCTGGACTGTCATCCCATCAAGCTTGGATGAGGTTCCGGTTATGTTGTTTATCATTGAAGTTGTAGTGTAATTCACAGTGGTAAGCACATCTAAGAGCGCCTCAAGCACATGGCCCATTCGCTTTATCCTGTCTTTACCAGACTGCTCCTCATCCAAAATGGTAGTGGCATCCTCGGCCTGCGCCCCCTGAAGCTCAGACACTTTAGACAAAGAGGAGGAAATCTTATGTGCTGCTTTTTCGGTCTCTGAAAGCACAAACTGTAACTGCGAAATCTGGATCTTCAGAGCATCGTGCATCCATCGAATCAGGGTATATTTCCCCTTTTCGTCCAAATTGTAAAAGTCTGTCATTTTAGCATTTATTTCGTGCATGACCTCAGCCACATGCTCCATCTGCTGCCGTGTTATATCGTGAAACTGGATAGCCGTTACAACCTCACCCAGTTCTGGCGATATTTTGTATGCCCGGTGGCTTATTCGTTCGCAAAGCCATTTGGCCTGATCTGCCATAGCGTGGATTTTTTCAAGTATTCCTTTAATACGGCCTTTGGCGCTGGCAAGCTCATGCTCATACAGACTGACGAAGGGGGCCCTGAGGTTGTTTATCGCATCAATTGCCGTGTTTGCCTCCTTTATGCTTAACACCATGTCAGCAGTGCCTTTAATTATCTGCCGGGCAAGGCTGTCAACGACATCGGTGGTTACATTAAAGTCAGCATTACCGGCCCTTGCAGACTCTATACGCATCAGTGTCCCTATTATTGATATGGTGCGTGATAATTTTTTAAGAAACTCCTCAAGCTGCAGGATGTTATTAAGGTTCCCTAGTATATCGGTTATGCCCCTTGAGCCTTTAACAACTATATCAGCCGTTTTTTCTATTTCATTATAAACCTTTTCAAACAGCTCTCCTATCATAACGACATTAAATGCCTCACCGCTTTCCAAAGCCTGAACCAATGTGGCGGCGTGGGAGGCATTTTCAATGCAGGTAAAAGAGAAATTCTGTAAATTAGCCCCGAGCTCAAGAAATTCATTTTCAGTTTCTTTGGATACGTCAAACAAAACGGCTGCAGCGGCGTCTAAACGCGACGCCCATAAGCTGTTTAACACTAAATCTTCGCTCACTCCTGTGCCGTTTTTCCCTTTTTTTGCAGAATCATGAAACAGAATTGCAGGACTTATCGGTTAACAAAAATCCGTTAAGGTTAATTAAAATCACTTTGAAAGGCTATATCTCGCCTTTTTTGATTTTCTGGTAAAAAGTGCACTCCTTGCAGCTTTTCAACTGTTTAGCCCTTTCACATTCAGGCTCAGAACCGCTAAGAGTCCCTACGACAAGCCAGCACCTTCTACCCGCTGATTTTGTAAAAGCAGAACACTTTCTGCTTTTTTCCACTCCACAGTCATAGTACTCCCAGCAATTTTTTCTTTCTGCTCTTACCTCGTCAAATTCCTCAAGCGCCTTAGAGAAGGCCTCAAAAGCTGCAGCCGCCGTCAAAGGAACCTTTTTTACGGACATAACGCTACTCTGTTATAAACACAAAACGCTGTCAAAACAGACCCTCCATAACATAACTTTAATTACATCCTGTTAGTTACGCTATCAATATTAAAGGCATTTTGTCAAGCTATTTTTATAGTTTTCCATGTAAATCCATCATTAAAATGATTAAAGCGATTTATTCTGGTTCTATTTTACTAGCAAAGGGGCAGTTTTGAAACAAAAAAGGCACCGCCGCATCAACAAGCAGTGCCTTTCCATTAAGTGAGTATTATGTATAGTCTTACTTTATTTATTTAAGATCTGGCTGACCGATTTCTTTAAGCAGATTAGTAAACCAGCCTAATTTTGCATTAAACGGTTTGCCGCCTTTAATGCGTGTAAACTCAATGCAGCGCAGCACTCCCTTTTTCTCCTCGTCGTGGCCGATAATCCCCGGGATGCCCTTTCCAGCCATCTCTACGGCAAGGTCAGTCATGGCTTTAATCAGCATCAGGTCTTGTAGGATTGGACGTGCTGCTCTTGCATAGTAGCCGCTTTTTTGCACAAGGGTTTTACCGGCATTTGCCTTAGATAGCAATGAGTCGGCGTGCCATTGGCCTACATTTACTTTATCAAGTTTAACATGGCCAAATGCATCCCGCGGTACCTCAAGTCCTTTTGACTCAAGCTCCTTAACTATACCAAGAGCCCCTGCCCCCTCTGAGATAAATATGTTGGCACAGTCGTTGTCAGTGAGTTTTTTATCTATATAAGCGGCCAGTTTATCAATGTCGTATTCCACCTCTGGGATTAAAACGGCATCAACGTCGTATCTTTCTTTTGAAAGCCCAAAAGAATCCATATAATCCAGATGCTTTAGTTTTTCGTGGTATACCTCGGCTGTCTTAGCTGTCAGGTATCCGCAGTTACGCCCCATAACCTCGTGCACGATGAGCATACGGGGGTTTGCCGATGACTCTGCTGCAACGTTTAGAAAGAAATTAGCGCCATGCTCGGCTGCGGTGTAAGCGCCCAGAGTTTGAACTATTGGCACGATGTCGTTATCAACAGTTTTGGGGAGACCGATTACAGTAAGCTCATAGCCGTTGTCATGAAGGTACTTTGCCAAATCAGCAGCGGTTAAACTTGTATCGTCACCGCCTATTGTGTGCAACACCTCGATGCCAAGCTCTTTAAGGTTTTCTGCCGCTACCTTAAGAGGATCCTGTCCTTCTTTGACAAGCCCTTTCTTTACACAATCTTTTACATTTGTGAGTTTTACCCGGCTGTTACCCAGCGGACTGCCGCCAAACTCATAAAACACATGCGCCTTTTCCCGCACCTTCTTATTTACGGTCATAAAGTTTTTTCTTAAAAGTCCGTCATAGCCGTTGGTAAATCCTATAATTTCCGTTTTTGGGGAAATCTCCGTATAACGCTGTATGAGACCTCCCACGGCTGCGCTTAAGCAAGGGGCAAGCCCGCCTGCCGTCAGCATTGCTACTTTTTTAGGCATGTTCATCCTCCTTATTGGCTCTCTTTATGTGCTATCCCTTAACAGGGATTGATTTTCAATAATCAATATAAAAACAACGCCTAATTATACATGTTTTTTTTTATTTAGTAAAACATCTTAAACTTTCATTTTGAACGGTTTGGTCAAAGGTTGTTTCATACTCAAAGGCCGGATGTGTTGTACTTTTATCCAAGATAAAACAAAAACCTCTGCCATTATCTATATACTTTACTTCTGTGCCTGATGGCAATTACATCCAGTGCTGTATTGAAGTCGTCTATCGAATAGATAACCCTATAGTCTTCTATACGGATACGCCAAAGGTGATTGTTACCTTTTAGTTTGACGCAGCCTTTTGGCCGTGGTTCTTTTGCCAGCGACTCTATCTTAAGGAATATCCGTAAGACGAGTGGTTCGTCAAAAGATTCAAGTTCTTTACGGGCTGAGCGAGTAAGCGTAATAGAGTAATCACCCAAGAAGTTTTCCTTTTTGTATCAGTTTCCTTTTAACCGTATCGAGGGATTCTCTCGGCTCATCCTTACGCTCAGACGCTGTGAGGCTGTCATAGAAGTCCTCCCACACATTGCCGTATTTTTTAAGGTCTATGACAACAGCTGTTCTATCACCATTGTCGTCCATCATGTACTGTATCCCTTTCATGTTACACCTCTTCTAATCTTTTCAATCCCGAACTCTAAAGCACCACATAAGGTATTATAGCAATCTCTTAATTAAAAAAAATCCATGGAAATTTCATTTTGCCAAACATTCTCAAAGGCTGAAAGGCAGGTTAAAGAGTTCTACTCAACACTGTCTGATAGTTCGTATTTTTTTAGTTTTCGCCAAAGAGACACCCTGTCAAGGCCAAGAGCTTCCGCGGCTATGGTTTTGTTGCCGTTTAATTCTCTTAACACCCATTTAATGTAGGCCATTTCCTGTTCCTCAAGAGTGAGAATTCGTCCCTGCTTTTTCCTGAAGGTTTTTATACTAAGCGAACGGATATCCTCCGGCAGATGATGTTCATCGAGGATATTTCCGTTTGCCATGATAACGCCGCGCTCTATAATGTTTTCAAGTTCCCTTACATTTCCAGGAAAATCGTAATCCATTAAGATATCCAGTGCCTCTTGTGAGATTTCCCTTATGTCCTTTTTAAACATGGATGCGTATTTCTTCAGGAAATAATAGCTAAGCAGCGGGATATCGTCTTTTCTTTCACTCAGGGGTGGTAAATGAAGAGTTACCACATTCAGGCGATAGTACAGGTCCTGGCGGAAATCCCCGCTTTTTATAGAATCGGCTAAATCTCTGTTTGTTGCCGCTATGAATCTTGCATTTATTGTAACCGGCTCGGTGCCGCCTATCCTTAAAATCTCCTTTTCCTGAATAGCCCTCAAGAGCTTTGCCTGCATAACAGGAGGCATCTCCGTGATTTCATCCAAAAACAGTGTCCCATCCTCTGCTATTTCCATGAGCCCCTTTTTGACAGCAGTGGCTCCTGTAAATGCCCCTCTTTCGTGGCCAAAAAGTTCGTTTGCAAGCAGCTCTCCGGTAAGTGTGCTGCAATTGAGACCTACAAACGGTCCCGCACTTCTTGTGCTGTTTTTATGTATGAACCTTGCAAACAACTCCTTTCCTGTGCCGCTCTCCCCTATTATCAAAACGTTACAGTCTGTTGGGGATACCCGATGAGCCGTACTTAACAGTTCCTCTATGCTCTTGCTTTGAGTTATTATCCGCCTTCTTCCTGTGATATTTTCTATCTGCTCTTTCAAAGCCTTATTTTCTCTTTTAAGTAAAACCTTCTCCATCGCCTCTTTAACTACCTTTCGTACCTCATCCAGTCTGAATGGTTTTGCTATGTAGTAAAAAGCCCCCTCTTTTATTGTATTTACCGCCGACTCAAGGGTAGCATAACCGGTTATTATTATCACCTCGGTATCAGGATACTGTTCCTTACACCTTTTCAGTATCTGCATTCCATCTACAGATTCCATTTTTAAGTCTGTAAGGACAACATCGAAATCGTTCTCAGCTAAAAGCTTAAGTGCATGGGAGCCGCTTTGGGTACTCATCACATCATACGATTCCTTTTTCATTACGTGTTTAAGGTTTTCCATTGCTATTTTTTCATCATCTACAATTAGTATTTTCCGGATACGTTCCATGCTAACACCCCTGTGTTTTAATTAAATTACCCTTTGACGGAATTCTTATTTTAAATGTTGTCCCCTCGCCGGCAGTGCTTTTTACACTTATACAGCCGCCGTGGTCCCCTACTATTTCATGTACTATATAAAGTCCCAGCCCCGCCCCTTTACCCACATCCTTAGTTGTGAAAAACGGATCGAATATCTTGTGCAAAACCTCTTCAGAAATACCCTGTCCCGTATCTTTTATTTCAATATCAACAGATTCCCCCCCATAGATACATTTCTTACGCCCGGTTTTTATACACTCCCCCTCATCTAATCCCATAAGCGGTAATACAGCAACCGGGTTAAGAGCGTTAGATTTGGCACTTATTGAAATTTGCCCCTGTTCATTTATAGCATCTGCCGCATTGCTTATAAGATTTAGAAACACCTGCTGAAGTTTCTGTTTGTCGGCCAAAACTGTTATATCCTCCGCAATATCAATAACTACGGATATTTTATTGAGTAACCGGTTTCTTATAAAAACAATTACCTCCTCCACCAATTCTTTAAGAGGGATCGGGTCTTGTGAAAAATCCTTGTCCCTTGAAAAGTCAAGCAGAGACCTTACTATGTTTCTGGCTCTTACCGTTTGTTCATCTATCTGACAGATGAGTTGTTTCTTATAATCCAGGTCTGTCTCTTCAATTTCCTCTGACAGTATCTGGCAGGAGGTTGATATGTTTGAAAGGGGATTGTTAAGCTCATGGGCAACTCCGGAAAGGAGGGTCCCAAGGGAGGCAAGTTTCTCGGAATGAATCAGATGCTGGTGTTTTAGTTCTATGTCCTGAAGCATTTTATTAAAGGTGTCTATTAAAGAAAGGATCTCGCCGTCGTTTGAATTAACATAGAGCTTTGTAAGTCCTCCCTCCGATATTATTTTCATGCTGTCCTCAAGTTGTTTCAGAGGTTTTACCACCATCTTTGAAATTATGTGCCCTATGGCCGCTAACATCAGAGTTATTGCTATTATTAAGGCGGCTATAAATACCCGGGCCTTTGCAAGAGTACGCTTATGATTGGTTTTTTCAATTATTGATATATTACCTGCAGCCGTCATTATGTTTTTACCAAGAGTCCTTATCTTATTTTCTAATGCATCACGCTCTGGAAATTTGGTATCTGCGATAAACAGACTGTAAAAGTTTTCACTTAACTTGTTGTACTGTCTGAGTTTGTCCTCAATCTCATTAATTTTATCTTTGCTTACCACTGTTTCAAATATTTCTTTATTGCTATTTAGCAAGTCTAATGCCTTAAAGGTATATTTGACATTTTCCTCCCTGTCGGCAGACTTACCATAGAGAAAATAGTTTTTTTCAAAACGCCTGATCTCAAGTGTTGTATCTACAAATTCAGACACTGTCTCAAGGGAAACTATCTTTTTTTCCATAAACCCGATTTCTACAAAGGCAAATATGGAAATCAAAAAGAGCATAGCCAGAATTACAATGTAGCTGGCCACTATTTTTCTTCTTATACTGGATTTCTTTTTAAATATACCTAACATGATTTAGATTAAACCACATTCGTTGCAAAATGCAACAGGGGCTCTGGAAATGCAACAGGGGTATTTTCCCTGATTTTATTAGGTACTTATATCGGGCATTGCATAATGCAACAACCGATTGCCCCGTATTATCCCATAAATTTCAAAACATTTACAATAATCGTTATATATCAGCCAGTTACACCTTTGGCACGGTTTTTGAAATACATATAATCAGAAGAAACTTAAAGGAGGTAAAAAAATGGTATTAAAAAAGTTTTCAGAGAAGATGGATAAAATGTTTACAGCTATAACATTTGCAGAGGAGGGTGAATTCGATTCGGCAAGAGAGTTTATGGCTGACAACAGGAAGGTGCTGCTTGCCCTCACCGATAGAGGGATTGACAGGAAAACCCTGTTGTACACAATAAATACCTGTAAGAGAATAAATGCCGAACTCGATGTCCTGTACTTAACTAAAACAAAGGAAAAGAGTGCTTTTCTGGACAAATTCTTCTCGGAGCTGGATAGTGAGAGAATCAAACACAAGCTCATGGTAAAAACCGGAAGCCTGAGAAAGGAGATAGTAGCTTACACGGAATCCAACAAGGAAATTCTTTATGTCATCGTGGACTCATCAGATAACTGGGACACGGCAGATGAAGAGAAGGAAAGAGAATTCCCCGATCTGTTTAAAAATCTGAGATGCCCGCTGGTTGTAATAACAGAAAGTGCGGTAAGGACATAGTTTAATGCCAATCGGTTCTTGTGGCTAAAAACGGTAACTGATAAGAGACAAACACTATTTACAGAGGAGAGAGTAAATGTTGAAGTAAAGATTTTTCTGAAAAATAAATTTGATATATAGATGATGGCAGAATGATTTCATAAAAAAGCTGCCATCTCTATATGCGTGAATCTAACAAAATCAATCTGTTAGGTTCATATTTTAAAAGTAGTAGAAAGAATTATGGGTGTCCTTCCATTCGGTTTTTTTGATATAGGGGTAGTTTGTAAAAAAAATATTGAAAAAACTATCAAATTTGTTTATACTAACCAAAAATTAGAATAAAAGTATTTAAAACAGATTTTATCAACTGTTTTTAATACTTTTATATGTTTTTTTAAGCTAATCTTGTTACCGGGGAGATAAAATGCTCAAAAAAACCTAAAAAAATAATTTGAGGAATAATAAGGTTACGTATAATTACAAAATACAAGTAATCCAATAAGGAGGCCAATGTAGATGCCGTTTTTGAAAAAGTTTCTGTTGGTAACAATGGTAGTTGTAGTAGTGCTTAGTGTATGTACCTGTGTATTTGCGTCATCAGGAGTGGATGAACCAGTTAAAAAAGCAGCAGATGTATCCTGGTGGGTGTGGCCGCTTTCCCTGTTTGTATTAACCTTTGTGCTTGGGATTGTAGCGGTGCTTGGAGGTGTAGGGGGCGGAGTGCTTTTTGTACCAATTGTGGGAGGGTTTTTCCCATTTCACCTTGATTTTGTAAGAGGTTCAGGGTTGTTGGTGGCATTAGCCGGGGCATTGGCAGCAGGTCCGGGGCTTTTAAAAAAAGGTATGGCTGATTTACGGCTTGCCCTGCCAGTTGGGCTTATTGCCTCTGCATGTGCTGTAGTGGGTGCGATGATAGGTCTTGCTCTGCCAACTAATGTTGTTCAGATATCTCTCGGTGTAACAATACTTGGCATAGTAATTATTATCATCATGGCTAAGAAGTCTGAATTCCCTGAGGTTAAAGAGGCTGACGCCCTTTCCACAGCTCTGAGAATAACCGGTGTGTATCATGAAGTGTCAACAGGACAGCAGATTAACTGGAAAATCCACAGAACTTTTAAAGGATTTCTTCTGTTTATCGTAATAGGTGTAATGGCTGGCATGTTTGGCCTTGGCGCAGGATGGGCAAATGTGCCGACACTGAATCTCCTTATGGGAGCGCCTCTTAAGGTGGCTGTATCGACAAGCAAATTTCTGCTTTCCATAACCGATACATCGGCTGCCTGGATATACATTAATAACGGCGCCGTGCTGCCTATGATAGTGGTTCCCTCAATTATAGGAATAATGCTCGGCTCTATGGTGGGTGTTAAGATATTGGCAAAGACCAAGCCTTCTGCCGTAAGATATGTTGTTATCACAATGCTTCTTTTTGCAGGTTTAAGGGCATTGTTAAAAGGCCTTAACGTATGGAAATAATTTTTCAAATAAAGGAGAGCTAAGTTATGGGAAAAGAAGTACATGCAACTGAGGAACAACTAAGATATGCTAAAATCCTTGACATAGGAATGAAAGTTGGAATGCTTATGTTGATAGTATCTTTTGCACTTTATTTAACGGGGATATTGCAGCCTCAGGTACCGGTGGATGAACTGCCTAAGCTGTGGGGACTGTCAGTGCATAAGTATCTTGAGGTGAAGGGGTTACACGGCGGATGGTCGTGGCTGCACCTTCTTAACAAGGGTGATTTTCTAAACTTTACAGGTATAGTTTTCCTCGGAGCAGTAACAATTATGTGCTTTCTGGCAATAATCCCCATGTTGTTTAGAAAGAAAGACATTGCTTATGGGATTATTGCCCTGACAGAAGTGACAGTGCTAATTTTGGCGGCATCAGGATTGTTAAAGACAGGAGGTCACTAATATGGGAAACGATAAGTACAGAATGCACCTGATGGGAGATTTAAAATCCATCATTTTGGCTACCGATGGTTCCGATTTTAGTAAAGGCGCAATAACTGAAGGAATTAATTTTGCCTCAGCCTGCATGACCCGGTTGACGCTTTTGAGGGTTTTTGAGTTTAATCCCGAATTTGAAACATCAGGGATGGCATATGTTGATAAAATGGAGGAGGAAGCCGGTAAACATTTTGATGCTATTCGGGATTTGGCTGCCGAACAAAATGTTGAGTGCGATATAGTGGTAAGAAGATCAAATCAGCCCTATGAGGCTATAGTAGATGAGGCAAAAAAGAGAAAAGCCGACATAATAATAATGGGAAAGCACGGCAGAACCGGGCTAACCCTGATGATGATGGGGAGCCAGACGGCTAAAACCATCGCCTACTCTCAGTGCAAGGTACTGGTCGTACCTAAAGCCGCAGAAATAAAAGGTGAGAACATTATGTTTGCCACAGATGGCTCAAAGTTTAGTGAAGCTGCCGAGCTTGAGGCCATCAATATGGCTGCCAGATGTCCTTTTGTTAAGAATTTCCTTGCCGTTTCAGTTGCAACCGGTAAAGATAAAATAGCGGAGGCTGAGAACAATCTACTAAGAGTCAAGGATAATTGCGCAAAGCGTGGTGTAGCTGTTGAAACCCTTGCTCTGATTGGTGAGCCATATAAGGCAATTGTTAACGCATCCATGGAGTCAGGCGCTGATCTGGTTATAATGGGCTCACACGGCAGAACCGGACTACAAAGACTCCTTATGGGAAGCGTTGCCGAGCGTGTCGTATCACTTGCGCAATGCTCGGTGCTTATTTCTAAAATTTCGTAATATTTTGTTATACAGAAAAAGGCACTGCCCATTCATTGGGCGTGCCTTACTGTTTACTTTGCCTTCAGCACTCTTATCATATTTAAATAATAACAATTGCAACATAATAGGTGCATTATGTAACAGTGGTTTAAAAAATAAGTAGTGTCTCAGTTTTGTCCCATAGATAGGCGGAAGCTTCATATGATATAATAAAAACATGTATAGATATGGGGAATTTGACTATACGATAGTATTATAGGTAAGTTATAGCAATGAAATATAAATATGAAGATATGTCCCATAATCAATTCGAAGATTTGGTCATTGTAGTTTGTCAAAAACTCCTTGGTATTGGTGTTCAAGGGTTTTCTGAAGGACCTGATGGAGGACGTGATGCTAAGTTTATTGGCGTTGCAGAACTTTATCCAAGCAAAGCGAAACCTTGGAGCGGAACAGTGATTATACAGGCTAAACATACAAATAACCTCAACAGTAAATTTTCGGACACTGATTTTTTCAGTCCAAATGATGATTCCTCCATCATTGCACAAGAGATTCCCAAAATGATACGACTACGTCAAAACAATGAACTTGATCATTACATGCTCTTCTCAAACAGAAAACTTACGGCAAAGGCTGAATCTGATATTCGTAAGTACATATCACAAAAAATAAACCTTCAAGAGGAGTCCATCTGTCTTCGTGGTGTTGAGGAACTTGAAAGATATCTTAAACAGTTTCCTGATATTGTTGAAATAGCAGGCATTGACCCCGTCGACTCACCACTAATTGTAAGCCCTGATGAACTCGCAAAGATTATATTAGCACTTGCCGATCATCTGAGAACCGGACAGGTTGTATATAGTAACCCACCTACATCCCGTATTCCTTATAAAGATAAGAATAATATAAACAACATGACTCCAGAATATGCTAAAGCACAGCTCAAATGTTATTTGAAAGAGACCAGACAAATCGAAGATTTCCTTGCTGCCCCTGAAAATGGTGAATTACTTTCGTTATATCAAAGCACCGTAGAAGAATTTCAGCTTAAGATAATTGCAAATAGAAAGGATTATCAGACATTTGACAACATAATGGAATACCTGAGTGATTCTCTGTTTGACAGGGATGGAGATTTAAGAAAGAATAAGCGTCTTACGAGAGCAACGTTGTTTTATATGTATTGGAATTGCGATATAGGTAACGAGGAAAATGCTTAGACCAACTAAACATTCCCATCCCGATAGAACCATAATTAATGTTGCGTACATTTTGCTTAAACGTCTCAAAAAGCGCCGAATAGAGAAGTTCGATGAATTACTTAAATTTACTAAGAGCTCGGTTAAGGGTGGCGGCACTTTATTTTTATCGGCGTTGAACTTTCTCTACGTTCTTGGATTGGTTGAATATAGACGACAAACCGACTCTATCGAATATGTAGGTTCAAATGAAACTATCTAGACTTTATTCAAATAAGCCTGAGATTTTTGAACCAATTGACTTTATAGCAGGATTGAATGTTATTTTGGCTGAAATCCGATTGCCGGAGAATAAGAAAAAAGACACACACAATCTCGGCAAAACTACTCTTGGGCGTTTGATCGATTTCTGCCTATTGTCAGGAAGAGATAAAGATTTTTTCTTATTTAAGCATAAAGAAATATTTGAAGATTTTATATTTTTCATTGAGATCGAATTACTTGACGGCACATTTATAACTGTAAGACGTAGTGTTGAAAATGCCACTAAAATTAGCTTTAAGAAGCACAATGATAGGAAGCAAGACTTTTCGGAACTTCCTGAAACCAGTTGGGATCATTTAGATATACCGTTTGAAAAATCAAAAGAACTCTTGGACGGAATTCTCGATCTTCGTTCGATAAAACCTTGGCCGTATCGAAAAGGGTTGGCTTATTTACTTCGCTCTCAAAAAGATTATATAGATGTTTTTCAGCTTGATAAATTTAAATCTTCTCATAAAGACTGGAAGCCATATTTAGCTCAAATCCTTGGTTTCAATGCCGAGATCATTATGGAACACTATAGTAAAGAAGAAGAGCTATCGAGGAAACAGGACGCTGAGAAAATCATAAAGGATGAACTTGGTGCGTCCGCCGACAATCTTAGTGAAATTGAAGGGATATTATCTTTTAAGCAAATCGACACGGAAAAAAAACAGAAGTCCCTCGATGCCTTTGATTTCCGAGGTAACGACAAAGAAAAGACTGAACAACTTGTTGATGAAATCGATGATGAAATCGCAGATTTAAATTCAAGGCGGTATTACCTGATGCACAATAAGAAAAAGATTAACTCCTCACTTGAAGAACAAAGAATTCTTTTCAATCCTGAAGAAGCTAAAATACTATTCGAAGAAGTCGGTGTTTTTTTTCAAGGACAGATAAAACGTGACTTTGAACAATTAATAAAATTCAATCGTGCAATAACGGAAGAGCGAAGATCGTATTTGCTTGAAGAACGTAACGAAATTGATGCTCAGTTAAAAGTTATTGATTCTCAACTTAATGAATTTGGTAAGAAACGTTCCGATACTCTTTCATTTTTAAGTGATACCGATGCTTTCTCAAAATATAAGCAGCTAACCAATGAACTGGTCATATTGAAAGCCGAAATAGAAAATCTGGAAGATAAGCGTAAAAAACTTCATCGGCTGCATGAATTACGAAAAGAAATTCGCACACTTGATAGCGAAAAGAAACAGCTTCAAACACTTATAGAAGAGGATGTCGCAAAACTGAATTCAGACAAAGGTGCTTTGTTTGACAAGATACGTATTTTATTCAACAAGATAATTGAAGAAATTGTTGATCAAAAGGCAGTTATGAGTGTGGAGCCTAATAAAGAAGGACATCTTGACTTCAGAGCAGAGTTTTTAGATAAGGAAGGGAATACAACAAGTGCCGGTATGGGACATACATATAAAAAGCTTCTTTGTATCGCTTTTGATATGGCTATTCTTCATGCCCACGCCTCCGATCGATTCCCACATTTCGTTTTCCACGATGGAGTTTTCGAATCTCTCGATGACAGAAAAAAAGAGAACCTGCTTCGTGTTATCAGAGAATATTCGAATTATGGAATCCAGCATATTATTACTTTGATCGATTCCGATCTCCCCCAACAAATACCATCTGAAGAAACATTATTTGAAGATTCGGAGATTGTTCTCAAGCTTCACGACGAAAACGAAAGTGGCCGGCTCTTCAAAATGCCATCTTGGTAGAATGACAACAATCGAACGGCGGTTGGCTGTAGTTCGAGAAAGTAAGAATATTTCAAACTGAGACACTACCAAAAATACAACTTGCGTATTTGTGATTATTGGAGGCTGAGGGATTTAGGTAAACGTAGTGTGATACAATAAATTGGATGCAAATTATAAAGACAATAGATGAGATAAAGACGATAATCAACTCCAACAGGGAGGTGCTTGAGAGCAGATTTAAGGTCAAGACCATTGGAGTCTTTGGCTCATATGTCCGCGGAGCGCAAAATAAATGGAGCGATATCGATATTCTTGTTGAGTTTAGTGAACCGGTTGATTTAATCCAGTTTATTGAACTTGAGAACTACCTTGCCGGCAAACTTGGGAAAAAAGTTGACCTTGTTACGAAAAACGCTCTAAAACCATTCATAGGAAAGTGCATACTTGATGAGGTTGTTTACGTATGAGCAGGCGACAATACATGGACTTCATAAACGATATCTATGAGTGTATTAATGATGTCGGCGATTTCATTGAAAACATGACGTACGAAGAATTTCTTAAGGATAAGAAAACGAATTACGCAGTGCTCAGGTGTATTGAGATTATTGGTGAAGCCGCCAAACACATACCCACGGAGATTTGTGATAAGGCTCCAGATATAAAATGGAACGAGATCAGGGGCATGAGAAACAGGGTAATCCACGAATATTTCGGTGTGGATTATGTCATAGTTTGGAAAACAGCAAGGGAATACCTGCCGGAACTTAAAGCTAAAGTAGAGGCTCTCATTAAGCTGGTATCTGGATAATGCCCATCGGCGGGGAAAGAGCAGCAGTGCAAAACCCGCTAACCAAGTACACCACCGAAGCGGGTTGGACATATTTATCAGCCGAACAATGCCGGACACTCAGAGGAAACGACACAGGGCTTATACTGAAAGACATCTTTATCGAACAGGTCTCTAAACTAAATCCCTTTATGACACCGGAGCTTGCCATGGAACTGTCAAAAAAACTCCTCCCGCTTAAAACCGGCATAGAGGGTAATCTGATAGTATGGGAGTACATAAGAGGGCTTAGACAAATCCATGTACCGGCAGAAAAACGGGAGCGCGATGTAAAACTTATGGATATTAACAATACCTACAACAACACCTTCCACGTAACCGATGAATTCACATACTCAAGCGGCACGGCTACTGTCAGGGCAGACGTGCTGTTTTTAATAAACGGAATACCGCTTATAATAGTAGAAACTAAGGCAGCACACAAGGTGGAGGGGATAGCTGAGGCACTTGACCAGATACGCAGATATCACCGTGAGGGCGTGGAGCTGCTGTCCATGCTTCAGCTCTACACCTTAACACATTTAATCTGCTACTACTATGGGGCGACATGGAACACCTCACGTAAAGGACTGTTTAACTGGAAAGATGAACAGGGCGGTGACTTTGAGACAATCGTTAAAGCATTTTTTGACAAACAACGTGTATTAAGAACTCTGCATGACTACATACTTTTTATCCGGCAAGATGATGAACTTAAGAAGATAGTCCTTCGCCCTCACCAGATGCGGGCAGTTGGCAAAGCAATAAAGAGGGCGCTGTCAGACAAAAAGCGCGGCCTTATCTGGCACACACAAGGCTCCGGAAAGACATATACCATGATTACCACTGCAAAGTTGATTATAGAAAATCCCGCATTTAACAATCCCACCGTGATTATGCTTGTTGACCGTAATGAGCTTGAAAGCCAGATGTTTGCAAACCTTTCATCGGCGGGTTTTATGCAGCAAGACGTTGAGACAGACAGCAAACTGGCTCTGGAGAACGCTCTTAAAAATGACAAGAGGGGCTTGATAGTCTCGATGATTCACAAGTTTGATGGAATTAAAGAGGGTATTAACACAAGGCATAACATCTATGTGCTTGTGGATGAGGCTCACAGAACTACAGGCGGAAAACTTGGCAACTACCTGATGGGCGCTCTCCCTAACGCTACCTATATTGGATTTACAGGCACGCCGATTGACAGGCTGTCATACGGTCAGGGAACGTTTTTCACATTTGGTAAAGAAGACCCGCCTAAGGGATACCTCGATAAGTACGGCATAGCAGAGAGCATAGAGGACGGCACAACCGTTGCTCTGCACTACACCCTTGCGCCCAATGAGCTTCTTATTGACAGGGAAACGCTGGAAAAGGAGTTTTTGAATCGTTCAGAGGCCGCAGGTGTAAGCGATATAGAGGAGCTTAACAAAGTGCTGGCTAAAGCGGTAAATCTCCGTAATATGCTTAAAAACCCTGAGCGTATCGAAGAGATTGCCGCTTATGTCGCAAACCACTTCAGGGAAAACGTGGAGCCGATGGGCTATAAGGCTTTTCTGGTTGCCGTGGACAGGGAGGCGTGTGCTCTTTATAAGTCGGCACTGGATAAACACCTGCCCTCTGAGTACTCATGCGTGGTCTATAGCAAATCTCAGAATGATGAGGAGCACATGAAGTCATATTATCTTTCAGACGAACAAGAGAAGCTCATCCGTAAGGACTTCAGAAAACCCGATACCGAATTAAAAATACTGATAGTTACCGAAAAACTTCTGACCGGCTTTGATGCCCCCATCCTCTACTGCATGTATCTGGATAAACCCATGCGTGACCATGTGCTCCTTCAGGCTATTGCAAGGGTAAACCGCCCATATGAGGATAGCGCTGGCAGGGCAAAACCTTCAGGGTTTATTGTTGATTTTGTAGGATTATTCGCTAACCTTCAGAGTGCTCTTGCATTTGATTCCTCTGATATCGAAGGCGTGGTGGAGGATGTGGAGTTTTTAAAGGGAGAGTTTGCAAAGAGGATGGTACAGGCAAAGGATCAGTATCTGTCAATTGCAATGGGCAAGGCAAGAGATAAGGAGGTTGAGGCTATCCTTGAGCATTTTGTGGATGAGAAACTCAGGCATAAGTTTTTTGAGTTCTTTAAAGATATCTCAAGCATGTATGATATCATCTCACCCGATGCGTTTCTAAGGCCGTACCTTGACAACATGGAGGCGCTTACCCGCATATTTAGGATACTCAAAGAAGCCTACTGCCCAACAATCACGATAGACAGGGAATTTACCCGAAAGACCGCTCAACTTGTTTCCGATCAAACCAAGGGTGGAAACATTGGGCCAATTATAGGAATCTATGAAATCAATGAAGAGACACTTAAAAGGATTGATGCAAGCCGGGTTTCAGACAGGGAGAAGGTTTTTAATCTGATAAAAACTATTGTTAAGCATGTAACAGAGGGGGCTGACGAGCTGCCCTATCTGAGGTCAATCGGTGAGAGGGCTGATGAAATTATACATCGTTATAACGAGGGGCAGGAAATGACTCAGGCAACTATTAATGCCTTAAAAAACCTTGTTAACGAAATCAATGATGCAAAGCGGGAGCAAAATTCCAAAGGGATGCCAAATGAGGTTTTTTCAGTTTACTGGTTATTTAGAAATGAAGGCATTGCAGAACCGGAAAACAGCGCTAACGAGATGAGCGAAGTTTTTAAGACAAACCCACATTGGAGGAGTAACGGATCCCATGAGAGAGAGGTACGCAAAAAGTTATATAGCATTCTTAGCAAATGTGGACTATCCGGCTTCATTGAGTTTGGTAAAAATATAATGGACATCCTCAGGGGCCGGGGAAAATGACCGCATTTCAGCTTAAACAGGAAGTCCATCTGTGGGCAGACAAAATAAATGTCAAACCCGTAGAGGTACATATCCGTAAGATGAAAAACAAGTGGGCTAGTTGTTCAGGCAGAGGGCGCCTTACCTTCAACTCAAATATTTTGGATGAGGAGGATGGGTTTATCAACGAGGTGATAGTGCATGAACTTTTGCACCTGAAATACCCTAACCACGGACGAATGTTTAAAACCTTGCTGAAAACTTATGTTGGTTCAGAATTATAATAACACTGTGAAACATGGGCTTTCTTCTTGACATTTTTTTGCTTTATCTGCTTAAATCAACTGCTTGCTTTGTTTGACCGTTGGCAATATGAAAGAAAAAACATCCACCATCACAACGCAACCCGGCCATATAGGCCATAGACAGCGGCTGAGGCAAAGGTACATTAAAGCCGGAATCAGCTCTTTAGCCGACTATGAGGCGCTTGAGCTGCTGCTTACATACACACGCCTTCAAAGAGACGTTAAGCCTGAGGCAAAAAAATTAATAAAAACCTTCGGGAATCTTGCCGAGGTTTTAGACTCCCCGATAGAACAACTGCTTGAAATAGAAGGAATTGGTATTCAAAGCGCTGTTTTAATCAAACTTGTTAAAGACTTGAGTACCAAATACTTAAATGAAAAACAAATCTACAAAAAAACCATTAAAACCCCACTTGATGTCGTTGACTATCTGAGGACAAAACTTGGCGCTCATAAGAAAGAAACAGTTATGACATTATTTTTAAACTCTCAAAACAAAATTGTAGGCGAGGAGATAATAAGCGAGGGAATAGTAAACTACGTCTATGTTCACTTAAGAAACATATTTGAAATCGCTCTGAAATATAACTCCACAGCGATTATATACGTCCATAACCACCCGGATGGAAAAATTGACCCCTCCGATGAAGATATAAAGCACACACATCAACTTGTGGAAACTGCCAAAAACCTCAACATCACAATCCACGACCATATAATTGTAAACAGATACGCATATTTTAGTTTTAGTGAAAAAGGGTTATTATAACATGATGGACAGAAGCTCTCTTGAACTATCAGCCATATATGAAATAAGCAAGATACTTGGCTCATCGCTTGAGATTACCAAAACTCTTAAAAACGCACTCAAGGTTCTCTCCGTGTTTCTTGACATTGAAAGAGCAGCCATATCGTTAAAAGAAAATGGACAGCTCGTTATAAAAGCGGCACACGGCCTGAGTGCCGATGAGATAAAAAGCGGACGATACCTGCCCTCATCCGACATAGAGGCAAACGTGGCGAAGTCCGGATATCCTGTTGTGATTCCCAATGCTGTAGATGATTCGCAACACACTGAAAAAAAAGCATTTCTCTGTGTCCCCATGAAATCAAAAAAGGAAATCATCGGAGTCTTGAGTGCTTACAGAATTTACAGGGGTTTTACTAAAGTATCTTTGGATGAGGATTTGCGCCTGCTTAAAATCATAGCCTCGCTGATTACCCAGTGGACAGAGCTCTCTGAAAAAGTCGAAACAGAAAAGCAAACTTTGATACAGGAGCGGGAATCCCTCAAGCTTGAGCTTAAGGGAAAATACCGGATTGATAACGTAATAGGAAGCTCCGGGGCCATGCAGGATGTCTTTGAAGCCGTCCATCGTGTGGCAAAGACAAAGGCCACAGTATTGATAACCGGAGAGAGCGGCACAGGAAAAGAACTCATAGCACGGGCAATCCACTACATGGGAAAGCAAAGCAACGGTGCGTTTATAAAGTTTAACTGTGCTTCAATCCCTGAGGGACTTCTTGAAGCGGAGCTTTTTGGCCATGACAAGGGGGCATTTACGGGTGCTGTGACGGCAAGAAGGGGACGCTTTGAGCTGGCCCACAAAGGGACCATATTTCTTGATGAAATCGGAGATTTAAGCATGGCACTTCAGCCTAAAATTTTACGCATTCTTCAGGAGCGGGAATTTGAACGCATAGGGTCAGAAAAAACCATCAAAGTTGACGTCAGAGTGATAGCCGCTACGTCAAAAAATCTTCAACTTCTTGTCTCACAAAACAGCTTCAGAGAGGATTTGTACTATAGGTTAAACGTAGTGCCGATTTGTTTACCGCCTATGCGTGAGCGTACGGAGGATATTACGGAGTTAATAGAGTATTTTCTAAAAAAATTCAGCAAAGAAAACGACAGGGCTGTTGAACTCAGTGATGAGGCCTTAAGTTTGATGAAGAAATACCACTGGCCCGGAAATGTGCGGGAACTGGAGAACACGGTGGAACGAATTGTGATTATGTCGCCAGAGGATGTGGTAAGAGTAAAGCACTTGCCGCTCAATATCAGGGTACTTAATCAGTCTGCCGTTGCAAATAAAGCAACACTTTCACTTACTGAGACGGAGAGAAATAAAATAACAGAGGCACTGGAAAATGCCGGCTGGGTGCATGCCCGGGCAGCAGACCTTCTTGGCATAACGCCGAGACAGATTGGATATAAGGTGAAAAAATATGGAATCAGGAGAAAAGATATTTCATGACTGGATGGTCTTGTACTTAAAGCAAAAGCTATCGCGGGATTATACGGAGGTTCTTACCAATCTTAAAGAGGAGCACGAATTTGAGGGCATGTATCCGGATTTAATTCTCAATAACTACGGGATGACTGTCGGAGTGGTTGAGGTAGAAACTGAAAGCTCCATATCGACAGACAGCGCTAAACGGTGGAGGCAGCTTTCTGGTAAAGGCGTCAAGTTAATAGTGATGGCGCCGGAAAGGTCAAAACAAAGACTGATGGGTTTACTTTGGGATGAGGGCATAGCTGGCAGTGTCGCTTTGGGCGGCTATGAGTTGAAAGTTAACATGCCGTAATACCATTTATCGTTTATAGTTAGAACCCTAAATCCGCTATAGGTGTGTGAAAAAGAGTTAAAAGCCCTCGTGCTTAAATGTTTTCAGATTATAAAGAGTGCAAGCGGCGAGTGCCTAAAGTTAAGAGGATTAAAGTGTTCTGGCAGGAATAGAAGACTCGAAAGCGGGTAGAGTTCAGAAACTTACCTCTCTGAAAACTGTTGTCACTTGTAAAATGGATAATGCCGTAAGATAATGTATTGGCTAAGGGAGACAATAAAAAGTATCAAAACTGCAGGGATCACCGTTTTGTATAATTTTATGACATCAGCCTTAAAATACTCCCAGGTCACCACAAAACACACGTGTACGGGAGAGAGCAGGACGCCTGCGTATCCTGATAAAAAGGCAAATGAAAACGCATACGGATCAATCCCCGGTAAGTGCAAAAGCAGTGGAAACGTGCTTCCCACAAAGGCAAGCGTAAAACCGGTTAGAAATCCGGTTATAAATGGCAGGAGCACAAGAAGCGGAGCAAGTGGAATTCCCTGAGAGTTAAAGAAGCCGCTTAAGTTTGTTACAGCACCAGAGCTTTGGAGAGTCTCCTTAAATAACACTACTCCCGCAATTAGAAATATAACGTCAGGCTTAAATCCATACTTTATAACCTCATAGATTTCTCTTATGCTGTACCTATAAACAATAAAGAGCGAAAAGACCGTTATCATCATAGCCATATGTAGTTTTACCTTAAAGACTATAACAACAAAAAGCAAAAGCGATATTGGTAAGAAGCTCATTATTGCCCGTCCAGCTTTAATAACGCCTGTCTGTTTTTTATCAAACGAGCCGGTTATTCCTTTCATGCCAAAGATAAAACCAATTGCCAGCATTGAAAGTGAAGAGGCAAGGTTAAGAAAAATGAAGTGCCTGAGATCGATTTGAGTTATGATGCCAGCCAGCAGGATTCCCGGATAAAGCGGCAGAATCGGCTCCCACGGATGCCGAAACCAGTAGTTTGTAAAAGCCATATCCTCTTTTGAAAGGTTAAGCCCTTCTGAGGATTCCTCAACCATCGGGCAGGAAAAGTAAGCTCCGCCAATAGAGGGCAGCATCCCGATAAGCAATGGCATTGAAACTATAACAAACTTTTTTTTACGCAGAAGCCCCTTAACTGCAGTCATCATTTCTTTAAGCACATCCCGTTCACGCAGAATTTTTTCAACCATCCGGATAAACGTAAGGGCTATCATTAACGCAAAGGTCTCCTGAGATATTATCGCTGTGTAGGCAGTATTTGCAATTGCTTTAGGTCCCATCAGATATTCTAAAAACAGGATAACAGAAGCTAAAATCAGCACATATCCCACATCGAGTTTTTTTCTCAGGAGAAACACCATCAGCACAAACACTATCAGTATTTTAACTATATCAGACACACAGGCTCTCCCTGTCGGTTTTAGACAAAATATCTTCAACGGCACTCAGAGCCTCGGAGCGTTTGGAAATGCTGCCCTCAAGAGTCATTGCCTGCACCTGACCAAGTATTCGGCTAAAGAGCGGGGATGGTTTAAGCCCAAAGGTCTCAATAAGGTCATGGCCGGTTATGAAATGCCCGGTCATCAGACGCGGTAAGTAGGTTTCTCTGTAAAAGGAGGTTACATCATCGCAAAAAAAGGTAAATCGGTGTGCGTCATTGGAATTTAAAAACATTTCCGTAAGGGTCAGAACAAGCGAAGCAATAAAATCATCTCCCATGTCAAGCAGAAACCGTACAGTCAAGTCAATTCTCATACCGGATTTAAAAACGCTGAAAGCCGTTCCATGATGTTTGAGAATTTTATGTACAAAGTCTGCTTCATCAGTAGAGGTTTTTAAACGCATACATGTATCCAATGCTGCATCTGCCGAGGTCTTAGCGGCACAAAAAAAGGCGGTGAGTTTTAGAAACGGCAGTCTGTGTGCAGCGCCCGTGATATAAGAGTTCAAGTGGGTCATAAAGAGCGAATTGGATGTGTTGTTTATAATTTTTTCAACCTCACTATACAGTGCCACAGCTTTTACAAGATCAACGTTTGTGTTTTTTATTTCAAAAAACACCTCGGCAATCAGTCCGCACTGGTTCATTTGACTCACAGCCGCAGATGAGTTCTTTGCCCTTGTCATTTCTTTTAACTCAAAGATTACTCTTTCAGCAGGGACGTTTGCAATAAGTTTCTTTAGCTGCATGATGGCCTGGAGCGTTTGCTCATCAATATTAAAGCCCAACTCTGCCATAAATCGAAAGGCTCTCAGCATTCTTAGCGGATCGTCTTTAAGATTCTTAACTGACACCATTTTGATTAAGCCGTTTTTGAGGTCTTTATAGCCGCCGGTTACATCAACAAGGGATTCAACTCCCTTGTGAAGTGGAAAAGCCATTGCGTTTATTGTAAAATCCCTCTGGAGCAGATCGTCCTCTATGGTGTTGCCTCTGAAGGCGGTAAAATCAAAATAATAGCCGCCCTTGACGACTCTTACAGTTTTAAATTTATCATTAAGTTTAACAAAAGTCCCGCGGATTTTATCTGCAAACATTCCTGCCTCAGCATATGGGTTGTAACCGGGCAGGGCAATGTCAATATCTTTTTGCTTCAGGCCCATAAGAATATCTCTGACCGTGCCCCCCACAACCCAAACGTCACTCCGACCGGAAAGTGTTTCTTTTAAAACTTCATATAGTGTGCTTAAATCCTGTGACATAAAACTAATTTGTCACACTCATTTCCTGCGTTTGCGCAGAAATGGAAATCTCCGCTTTACTGCAATTTCAGGAGTTTTAGGGTCGTAAGCAAATTCACTTTCGCGCCAAACACAGATATTTTCAGCCAGCTCGTTATCGAGCGCTATGTGCATACCCTCGCACTCGATAACAAACGTTGGATAGCTCTGATGCAGTTTTACGGTGACGCCAGGCCGGATGCTAAGACCGTTTAACCGGTGTATGAGCTGGTCGTTAGGGCAGTTAACATAAGCAATGCGGGCGTACTTACCAATGTCAAGCTCATCAAGATGAATCACCGAGCTGTTAACCGACTTTGCAGAGAGCTCACAACATTTTCCCGATGGTATTGGAAGCCCGTGAGGACACTCCTTCGGATGCCCAAGCAGTGTGCAAATACTGTCAACAAGCTCCATTGTCACAATATGTTCAAACTCACACGCTCCATCCTCTATGTTTTTCCCCATGACATCATAAAGAAGCCTCTCGGCAAGCCTGTGAGCGCGCACTATGTGCCGTGCCCTTTCTAATCCTTTGGGGGTCAGTCCTATGATTTTGCTGCTGTCGTCAATTTCCACAAGATTATCGGAGACTAATTTTTCAATTACCTCCTCACTCAGCCCGCCGTGCGTATCCTCGCTTAACCCTCCAACCGTGTGCTCACAAATATCCGACACGGCTCCTTGCCCTTTTTCGTTTATATACCAGAGGCTCTCCAGATACTCATCAACCTCGGTGCAGTTATTATTATTCATTGAAATATCCCCCTTTCTCACACTATCATACATGGTTAAAAAATAATAAAACCTTGTTCAATGCTCCCGCTATTACAAGAGATGACGCAGTTATAAAAAACGCCATTGTTAACGCTCTCCTTAAACCTATTTCTTTAATCATAGCCCCCAGATTGGCAAAACACGGGACAAACATCGTCGTAAGCGTCACACTTACAATCGCCTGATTAAAATCCAGCCGGCCTTTGTTTACAAAGTCCATAATAACAGCTGCCGCCGCCTCACGCCGTGCTAAGACCAAAATCAGCACATCTACCATTTCATTAGGAAGCCCTAAAAAGTTGTTTATAAGCGGCGCTAAAAACACCTTGGCTATTTTAAGGAACCCAATCTTTTCAAGCGTAAACAGAAACACCGCAGAAAGCAGAAAAATAGGCAACGCTTCTTTTAAAAACATATATAGCCGATAGTAAGTCTTCTTTAACACCGCAAACACGTTGGGAATTCTTATAGCCGGAAGTGCCTGAAGATATGTGTTCTTTGTGTCATCTCTCATTAAGATGTTAAGCAGCACGCCTGCTGTGATTTCCGTTATAAGCAATACCGAAAACACAATCAAAAAAGCCTTAAACCCTACCTTGCCAAGCATTCCCATACTAAGTCCTATCTGTGGAGCACACGGCAGCGCAAAGGCTATTAAAAATATGGCTATGTACTTTTCCTTATCCGAGTTGATAGTTCTTGTTGTAAAAGTTGCCATTGTCTTACAACCAAACCCAAGCACAATAGGCATTATAGAATAGCCGCTTAAACCAACCTTAGCAAAAAGGCGGCGGGTTAAAACTGTTAAATTGGGCACATATCCCATATCCTCCAAAACATTGAATACAACAAAAAACACCGATAATATCGGAAGCACGGTTAAAATAGCTCCACCTAACCCTAAAGAGAGCAGTCCATGGCTACCCAACAAAAACTCCCTCCAAAACTGTGATGGTACCATAGAGCTAAGCTTGTCCATAACCGGCTTCCACAGATACGACTCCATCAAAGTTGATATCTCATTTGCCACATTAACTACCAAAAGATACGTAATCAGTATTATCATACAGAAAATAGGAATCCCGGTTACCACATTTCTGCTCATCTGTGCAAACGTTTTAGCCATGCTTCTTTGGTCAAAGTCCTGAGTTTTAACTATTTTGTCTGAAAGTTGATCAACCCACTCCGAACGTTTGTAGTAAACGATTTTCCCTATGCTGCCTACAAATTGAGAAGTTATGCCGGATAAGTTTTTTTGAATCTCAGCGTACTGGTTTTCGCCGAATGCTTCAATCAGGTCTTTTTCTAAAAATCGGTCGTTAAGAAGCAATAGCATTGCAGTTTTACGCTTAAAGGGAAAATCCTCAGGCAGATCATGAATTACGTTTGCAAGTCCTGCTTCAATCATATCACCATAGTAAATGGATGCTTTTGGCGCTTTGGCTCGTTCTATAGAGCTTTTTAACTTTCTTGTGCCAATTCCCCTGATTGCAATGGACTCTACAACCGGCACTCCCAGTGTAGAGGAAAGCATGGCAGTATCAATCCAAATTCCTTTTTTTGAGGTTTCATCAATAGCGTTAAGAGCTATAACCATAGGGATTCCCAGTTCCATAAGCTCTATGCCAAGCATGAGGGATTGCTTAAGGAGATTAGCGTCAAGACAAAAGAGCAGGACATCCGGCTCCTCGGAAAAAATTAGATTTCTGACTAAAAGCTCCTCCTCCGAGTTTGCAAACAGGCAGTATAGGCCAGGCATATCATAGAGTTCATATAATACGCCTCCGTGTTCATAATATGCCCTGTTTACATCAATTGTGGTGTGATGGTAGTTGGCAACAAGATTGTATGTACCTGTCAGATTATTATAAATCTGTGTTTTTCCACTGTTTGGAAGGCCAAGAATCAGCACCTTCCTCTCTTTGTCCTTTAAACGTGGAGCAGTCTTTTCATCCAATAATCCCATAAGGCAACTAAAAAGTATATATTATGTCTTAAACTATTTACAAGTGTGTGTCGTCTGGCTTGATATCACTGAAAGCCGGGGAAGGGATTTGAACCCTCGACCTGCTGATTACGAATCAGCTGCACTACCACTGTGCTACCCCGGCACTTGTCCAGTACCAATTCAATTTTATAATATTAATATCCTAACATAATTAAAATCGTTTATATAACCCTCAGATAAATTTTTACAATTCCCTGAATTTCTAAAATTTTTTACTTGACAATTTTTCTCAGGTATGTTAGCTTAGTCGTGCTTTGGTATTTACAGATGGCAGAAATTATGAGTTTGGAGAGATGATACGTGGTAGAGTTTAACGCGTTATGGTTTTTTGTACTGGTTACTAACTTTGTCGTTCTGGCAATTCTTCTAAACTTCATTTTGTTTAAGCCGTTAATTTTACTGTTCAAAGAACGCCAGCGTTTAAAGGATGAGTCTGCCAATGAGGTAAAAGCATTGAATGAGAAACGGGACGCAGCCTTTGCAAAGTTAAAGGAAGAGATGAGTGCAGCCTCTGAAAAAGCCAAAGAAGAGTTTTCAAGGTTAAGGAAAGAAGGGCTTGATACCCACAGTGAACTGATCTCAAAAGCCCAAAGTGAGGCAGTAGAAAAACTTAATGCCGCTCTCAGGGAAATTTCAACAGAAGCCTCAGCGGCCAAGGAAAAACTAAAGGCAGGGTTAGCGCTGCTTTCTGCTACCATTGTCAACAAGTTGATGTATGACCATATTAAAGAAAATTAGACTAATTAAAGGTTTTACACTTTTTTGTGTAATGTGCCTTTTTTTCATCATGGCAGTTAGTTGCTTTGCCTCTGAAGAGGCGGAACACACATCAGGCGCATCACACTGGTTCTGGATGATTGTTAATTTTGCAGTGTTTCTTTCCGTCATTATCTACTTCCTTAAGAAACCACTGTCGGAGTATTTTGCAAACCGGACGCGCATGATTGAGCAAACGCTGCAGGAGGCAAAGGAAACCAAAATCCTTGCACAAAAAGCTCTCGATGAAATAGAGAAACAGCTAAAGATGAAAGACAGTGAGATAGAAAGGATAATCCATATAGCAAAAACCTCAGGTGAGGAAGAGCGTGACAAGTTGGTTGAAAACGCAAAGCGTATGGCTGATAAAATCAAAGAAATAACCGAACAGAACATAGAGTTTGAAAAGCGAAAGGCTATTGCTGAGATTAAAAAAAGCGCAGTTGAAAGCGCAATGGGAATGGCAGAAGATACCATCAAAGAAAATATAACCGCAGAGATTAATAACAAGCTCTTTGAGGATGCCATTTCACAAATAGGCGGTAAAAATTGAAGATTAACAACAAAGTGGCAAAAAGATTTGCTAAAGCTCTTTTTGATTCCCAGGGGCTTGAGAAAACAGAAAAAGCTCTCCATGAATTGGATTCATTTAATGCAGTGCTATTGGCTGATCTTACAATAGCCTCGATATTCACTAATCCCGCTTTCACTCTTGAGGAACGCACCAACGCAGTATCTGTTATCGCAAAAAAGCTGAAAACCAACGAGATTGTTGAAAAGTTTATTAAAAATTTAACTCTGAAAAAATATATTACAGGGCTAACCCTGATTATAGAGACACTGAGGGCACTTTACATGGAAAAAGCCAAAAAAGGAAAGGTAACCGTGATAACCGCCTCAGCTCTTGGTAAGGATAAAGAGGAAAAGTTGAAGAACGCACTGCACAAGCGTTTAAATAAAATGGTTGAAATAGAATATGTGACGGATGAATCCATTTTGGGTGGATTAGTTGTAAAGGTGGGTGGGTTTGTGCTTGAGACCAGCATCAAGGGCCAGTTGAGGCTTTTAAAAGAAGCTCTATTGAAGGAGTAGCAAAATGCAGATTAACATTGAAGAGATTAGTGAGTCTATAAAAAAGGGGATTTACGGGTTCGAGGAAAAGATAGACGTAAGTGAAATCGGAACCGTTGTCAGTGTAGGTGACGGTATTGCTAAAATATATGGCCTCACAGATGTTATGGCTGGAGAGTTGTTAAGTTTCCCAAGTGGTATATACGGTATGACGTTAAACCTTGAAACTGATTCCGTAGGCGCCGTGCTCTTTGGTGATTCCAAAAGTGTTAAAGAGACAGATGTCGTAAAACGCACAGGACGCATCATGGACGTCCCTGTCGGAGATGCTCTGTTAGGACGGGTTGTCAACGCTATAGGAATGCCTATTGACGGCAAAGGCCCCATTAATACCACAGAGCGCAGACAAGTTGATGTTATTGCCCCCGGAATTATCGAAAGAAAGCCTGTTCATGAACCCCTTCAGACCGGTATTAAGGCTATTGACGCTATGATTCCTATTGGCCGCGGTCAGAGAGAATTAATCATAGGCGACCGTCAGACCGGTAAAACATCCATAGCGGTTGACGCTATAATTAACCAAAAAGACTCCGGTGTTTTTTGTATATATGTGGCAGTAGGACAAAAAAACGCAAACGTTGTCCGTGTCGCAAAAAAGCTTGAAGAGTATGGAGCGCTTGACCACACAATTATTGTTAACGCAACGGCAAGTGAACCGGCTCCCCTTCAGTACCTTGCCCCATATACCGGGTGTGCGATGGGCGAGTATTTCAGAGACAAGGGAAAACATGCTCTAATCATATATGATGACTTAAGTAAACAGGCAGTTGCATACAGACAGTTGTCACTGTTATTAAGGCGACCGCCGGGACGTGAGGCTTTTCCCGGAGACGTATTTTTCTTACACTCAAGGCTGCTCGAAAGAGCCTGTAAACTTTCCGACGCCCTTGGGGCCGGTTCCCTTACAGCGCTCCCTATCATAGAAACTCAGGCAGGAGACGTTTCTGCCTTTATCCCTACAAATGTTATCTCTATCACTGACGGACAGATTTACCTTGAACCGGATCTCTTTTATGCTGGCATCAGACCTGCCGTTAACGTGGGACTTTCTGTAAGCCGTGTCGGAAGCGCCGCTCAGACCAAAGCCATGAAACAGGTGGCAGGCACTCTCAGGCTTGATCTTGCGCAGTTTAGAGAACTTGCTGCTTTTGCCCAGTTTGGCACAGACCTTGATAAGGCCACAATTGCTCAGATAGAGCGTGGTAAAAGAATGGTTGAAATTCTAAAACAGTCACAGTACGCTCCTATGCCGTTTGAAGAACAGGTGCTTGTGCTTTTTGCAGGCGCTCAGGGACATCTTGACGATATACCGGTTGCACAGTTGAAGGAATTTGAGACTAATTTGCTTGCCTTCATGAAGTCACAAAAGCCAGCGGTACTTAAGGGAATCGCCGAAAAGAAGGCTATTGATGACGAGTTGAAGCAGAACCTTACTGATGCCATTAAGGATTTTAAGAAATCTTTCGTTGTAAATAGTTAAGAAAAAGATGGGCAATTTAAGAGAAATAAGAAATCGTATAGAGTCGGTTAAAAATACCGGCAAAATCACAAGGGCAATGCAGATGATATCTGCTGCTAAGCTCAGAAAAGCTCAGAGCGCTATGCTTGCCACAAGGCCGTACTCAGACGAGTTGGACAGGCTTATCACTGAGGTTATCCCTAATGTGCAGAAAGAGAGCTATCCACTTTTAAATCAACGGCCAAAGAAATCTGTGGAAATAATGATTCTTACAAGCGACAGAGGTCTCTGCGGTGCATTTAACACAAACGTTCTAAAGGAAACTCTACATCTTAACAAAGAGCTGTCTTCTCAGAAGCTTTCAGTAAGTTTGCTTGCTATGGGGAAAAAGGCGCGGGATGGTATGCGCCGTTTTGAGATAAAGCCGCGGCTTTCCTGGGTGGATTTTTATAAACAATTTACTTTTGACGATGTTAAAGCAGTTGCTGATGAGATAATAGGAAGATATCTTAACGAAGAGATTGACGAGTTCATACTTGTCTATAATGAGTTTAAATCTATGATGCTGCAAACCGTAAAATGTGCTAAAATGCTGCCGATTGAGGCTGTGGATACTACATCTGAGCATGATAATGCTGCTTCACAGGCAATTTCAAAATATCTGTACGAACCCTCTGAGGAGGAGTTTTTAAAAAACCTGCTTCCAAAGTATGTAGAAAACCGGCTGTTTAAGGCTATTTTAGAGTCACGGGTTTCAGAGGAGGCATCACGAATGATGGCTATGGAAAATGCCACTAAAAACACAAAAGAGCTTCTGACCGCATTGACTCTTCAGTACAATAAGGCACGTCAGGCTACCATTACATCAGAGCTTATGGACATTGTGGGCGGCGCTGAGGCTATTAGCAAATAGAGATTATCTCAATTGAGTTTATAATAAGTTTAGGAGGATATATAGATGAAAAAGGGAAAGGTGGCGCAGGTAATTGGGGCGGTTGTTGATATAGAGTTTGACGGACCTTTGCCTGAAATCCTGAATGCCTTGTTGGTACAAAGACCGTCAGTGCCTGAAAAGAATCTGCAGGAGATAAATTTAACGCTTGAAGTAGCATCCCATATTGGTGACAACATGGTCAGAACCATAGCCATGTCCTCAACCGATGGTCTAGTAAGAGGGATGGAGGCCGTGGACACTGGCCAGCCAATTACGGTGCCTGTTGGTAACGAGGTGTTAGGGCGAATCATAAACGTAATAGGTGAACCGATAGACCAAAAGGGGCCTATAAACGCTAAAGAAAAGTGGGCAATCCACAGGGATGCACCGGCTTTTGTTGAACAGGAGCCTACGACTCAGGTATTTGAAACAGGCGTTAAAGTGTTTGACCTTATGATACCGTTTGTACGGGGTGGTAAGGTTGGAATGTTTGGCGGCGCTGGTGTTGGTAAGACCGTTGTTATCATGGAAATGATTCATAACATAGCTATGGTGCATGGTGGCGTTTCTGTGTTTGCCGGTGTCGGTGAGAGAACCAGAGAGGGAAACGACCTCTACCGCGAAATGAACGAATCCGGAGTTATCAACAAAGCGGCGCTTGTCTATGGGCAGATGAATGAACCCCCGGGTGCAAGACTCAGGGTAGCGCTTACTGCACTTACATCTTCGGAATATTTTAGAGAACAGGGGCAAGATGTGTTGCTCTTTATAGATAATATTTTCAGATTCACACTTGCAGGTGCTGAAGTGTCGGCACTCCTTGGCAGAATGCCATCAGCTGTTGGTTATCAGCCAAACCTAGCCACAGATATGGGTGAGCTTCAGGAGAGAATCACAACCACTAAAAAAGGTTCTATAACCTCAATGCAGGCCATATACGTCCCTGCCGATGACCTTACCGACCCTGCAGTTGCCACAGCCTTTACACATCTTGACGCTACGGTTGTTTTGTCAAGAAAGATTGCCGAGCTTGGCATATATCCCGCTGTTGACCCATTGGATTCCACATCAAGAATTCTTGACCCCCTTGTCTTAGGTGATGAACACTACGCAGTGGCAAGACGAGTACAGATGATTTTGCAGCGGTATAAGGAGCTTCAGGACATTATAGCCATCCTTGGTATGGAGGAGCTCTCAGAAGACGATAAAATAACAGTGTCGCGTGCCAGAAAACTGCAGAGATTTTTGAGTCAGCCATTTCACGTGGCAGAGACTTTTACCGGTACTCCCGGAAAATATGTTAAACTCTTTGACACAATAAAGGGCTTTAACGCTATTGCAGAAGGCGGATACGATGACATGCCTGAACAGGCTTTCTGGATGGTTGGGACCATAGAAGAGGCTGAGGAAAAAGCAAAAACTCTTGGCTGGTCAAGGGGCAAATAAGTGGAGGAGGGAAAACTCGCACTTAAGATAATAACCCCTGACGGCTTTTCAATAACCGAGGATGTTGACGAGGTTGTTGCTCCAGGCACTGAGGGTGAGTTTGGGGTGCTTTACGGCCACACCCACTTTATCACAACGCTTTCAACCGGTATTCTTACCTTCAGGCAAGGCAAAACCGTTAAAAAAGTACAAGTTGCATCTGCATACGCAAAAGTAGAACCCGATAATGTTCTGATTCTTTCAGACAGCGCCGGGTATGTGGAGTAAGCAGACAAACCATTTATGAAATTACCGGAATTGCTTGCTCCGGCAGGGAATTCAGAAAAGCTCCGAGTGGCTCTGCACTACGGGGCTGATGCAGTGTATTTAGGACTCTCTGAGTTTAGCTTAAGAGCTAAGTCAGGAGGGTTTTCTGAGTTTGAGCTAAAGAACGCCATAGAGTTGACTCACAGAACGGGTAAAAAAGCATACGTCACCATCAACATTTTCCCTCATAACAGAGATATTGGTTTAATAAAAGATCATATCAGTTTTTTGGCAGCCACGTCTCCGGATGGCCTAATAATTTCAGACCCTGGTGTGTTTGATATGATGACAAAGTTTGCCCCTCATATCCCTGTTCACATAAGCACTCAGGCAAACATTACTAATTATAGAAGCGCGCAGTTTTGGGAAAGATTAGGGGCCTCACGTTTGGTGCTTTCAAGGGAGTTATCAATAGAAGAGATTTCAGAGATACGAGAGCAGGTTAGCATAGAGCTTGAGTGCTTTGTTCACGGCTCAATTTGCATATCTTATTCGGGCAGATGTTACATTAGCAGTTTTTTAGCAAACCGCTCAGCTAATGAGGGGCTCTGTACAAATTCCTGCAGGTGGCAATACACGCTTATGGAGGAAAAGCGCCCGGGTGAATACTTTCCCGTCTATGAAAACCAACGCGGTAGCTACATCCTGAGTTCTAAAGACTTATGTATGCTCCCGCATTTGGATAGACTCTACAGGGCTGGTGTCAACTCCTTTAAGATAGAGGGCAGAATGAAGGGAATCAATTATCTCGGAGGTGTAACCGGAGTTTACAGAGAAGCAATAGATTCGCTCCCGGATATTCTGTACAAAGTAGAGGAATCATGGTTAAATACTATTAAAATGTCATCAAACAGGGGCTTTACAACAGGCATGTTTTTGGGAGAGCATCCTCAGAATAATTATAATCACGAAAGTTCCGAAATATATGCGGCAACACACGCACTTGTTGGTATAATCAGAGCAGTCAACCCTGATGGCACTGGGGAGGTTGCACTTAGAAATAATTTAAAAGCCGGTGACAAAATTGTTTGTCAAATTAAAAATCAACCAAACACAGAATTTGAAGTCTCTCACATAAAAGATATAGAAGGAAATGAGGTAATATCAGCTCATAATGAACAGTCAGTAACTATTCCCTTACCAGCCAAAGCGTCAGTAAACGACTTAATTCGTCGAAAAAGTTAAATTATAATGTGGACGCATTAACATATGAATAACACAACTCTTCTAACAGCATTTGTTATTGACCTAATGATTGGCGACCCCGGGTGGATTCCACATCCTGTAAGAGCGATAGGGGTTTTGATTGAACGCTCAGAAAAAATTCTCCGGAATTTCACAAAAACAAAGCGAGGTGAGTTTTTTTGTGGAGCTGTCATGGCTATATTTGTAGTTTTAATAACTTATGTAGTTTTTTATTTAATGTCTTACTGGATAAATACTGTCTTTGGCAATTACTTTATAGCTAGCAACAGAATTGCTCTTTCAGATATAATTATTGGCGTTATTGGTTCATTTTCATTGGCATATACCGGACTCAGGGACTCAGTGGTTATTATATTAAAGCGGTTAATGGCTGGCGATACTGAGGGAGCACGAAATGCTCTGAGCTCTATCGTGGGGCGTGATACAAAACGGCTGGACTCTGATGGAATAGTGAGAGCTGCAATAGAGAGTCTTTCAGAAAATCTCTCAGACGGTGTGATTGCCCCCATGTTTTATTTAGCAATCGGTGGACTGCCTTTAGCGTTTGCATATAAGGCTATAAACACAATTGACTCTATGGTTGGGTATAAAAATGACAGGTATCTATATTTTGGGAGATTTGGGGCAAAACTGGACGATGTGGCAAATTATATACCAGCGCGTTTAACAGCTTTATTTATTATTGCTGGCACTATTGCATTAAAGTTACCACTTATGATACAATATTCGTTAATTTGTATAGTTAAAAGAGCTGGGGGTACAAAGAGTCGGATGGTAAAGAATCGTCGGCTGTCTATTCGTAACAGTATGAAGGTATTATTAAGAGATGGCGGTAAGCATCCAAGCCCAAATGCCGGGAGGCCTGAGGCTGCTATGGCAGGTGCGCTTTCAATTGCCCTTGGTGGGGCTTCATACTATGGCGGCAAAGTAGTTGTCAAGCCTGTCATTGGAAGTGCTGATGAGACAGTTGATTTTACAAAAATATACGATGCACTGAATATTTCATTTTTAGCGGCATTAATCGGGTTTGTCTCGATTGCAGCATTATCAGTTTTTCTGAGGGTATCAGTATCTTGAAACTCTGTGAAATCAAGTGTTCTATGTTAAACAAGCTGCTCTATATTACAGCATCGGTAGTTTCTTTGTTGTTTTGTGGTAATTTGTACGCAAATGACGGCGGGAATGCCAAACAGCAGTCGCATATAGATTCTCTTTCCGGAAATGTCTTTACAGATAACAACAATAATTTTAATGTAATACTCGTAGATAAGCATACAAGCACTCTTTACTCTGTAATAGTTAAAGACACAGTTCCATACATAGTGCAGGACTATAAGGTAATCACAGGCGGAAATAACGGCTCAAAGGTAAAAGAGGGGGATTTGAAAACCCCTGAAGGCTTTTATTTTGTAACAAAGTATATTCCTCCGGATAAGCTGGACCATAAACTGTTTGGTGATGGAGCGTTAACACTGAATTATCCCAACATAGTGGACAAAAACATGGGACGCACTGGGCATGGCATATGGATTCACGGCATGGGTGAAGAGAGAAACGACAACAAGACCAAAGGCTGTGTTGCACTTCAGAACAAGGATTTCGAGCAGTTGAAAACCTTTCTTATACTGGGCACACCGGTAATTATCTCTGAGCATCTTCATTTCCTTAACAAAGACGAGTACATGAAAAAGAAAAAGAAATACATGGATATATTCAAAAAATTTATAACCAGTTGGGAGAAGGGAGATTACGAGGGTTTTGCCAGTTTTTTTGATACAAAGTTTAAAGGAGAGGCTAATGGCAACACTGCCCAACAGTATTTAGCTGAAAAAAAGAAGCTTATGAAGATATACCCTCACAGAAAAGTGGTAACCTCCGACTTAAACATTTTTACAGAGAATTCAAGTGCGATAATGTACAAGTTTAATCAGCTCTACTGTGCCGATAATGTGCTTTCCTATGGTACAAAGCTCCTGTATTTGACGGGCGGGGGTGCGCGTGGTGATGAGTATAAGGTGGTTGCTGAGGAATTCAACAAAATGGATGTTGATCCGATAATAGCCCAGCATGTAACCCATCTTGTGTCCAAATGGAGGGCAGCCTGGGCTGCAAAAGATATTGAAAAGTATATGAGTCATTACTCAGCAGCGTTTTCATCTGACGGTATGAATGCAAAACAGTGGAAAGCTCATAAGAAGGGGTTATTTAAGGCTTCACGAAGTTTAAAGGTACACATAAAGGATATAAAATTCAAGGTTCTCTCAGGTAAGCGGATAGAGGTAACTTTCATACAGGAGTACACCTCTGACACAGTTTCAGATAAGGGCCTAAAAACATTAGTGCTGCATGGCTGTCCGGGTGATTATAAGATAATCGAGGAAAGCTGGAGACACATCTAAAGGCTGACCTACTTAATCATATCCATTACGAGCACAATAAAGACAATAGTTATATAGATAATTGAGTACACAAACAGTATTTTGTCACTTTTACTTTCTGAGAAATAAAACTTAACAGCAAACACAATATAGATAATTCCAAGCACTGTACTTGTGATGAGATATATGTAGCCAGCCATAGCCAAAAAATACGGTAGCACACTAAGGGGCAAAAGTATAATGGTGTAAATCAGAGTTAAGGTTTTGGTTTTCATAATACCCTTTGAAATTGGTAGAATGGGAATCCCTGCCCGTGAGTAATCCTCCTTATACTTAAGTGCATAGGCCCAGAAGTGGGGATGCTGCCATATAAACATAATGGCAAACAGTACAAATGCCTGAATATCCACTATTCCTTTAACTGCCACATAGCCAATGACAGGGGGAAGTGCTCCGGTGATGCTACCTACGTGAGTGACAAGGTGAGTGCGCCGTTTCATTAACACCGTGTACGGGATAACATATATAAACGCACTTATAAACGTAAGGATGGCAGAGAGAGTGTTTATATAAATCAAAAAAATTGTAATTGCGGTAACTATAAGCACCAGGCCAAATATCAGTGCCGATGTGGGATAGATGCGTCCTTGTGGAATAGCTCTGACCATCGTACGCTTCATCAGAGAGTCTATGTCTTTATCAAAAAAGTTATTTAAAACAGCAGAACCGGCAGCCGAAAGCCCTATCCCAAGCATCGTGGGCAGGATGAGATGAAACGTTGGGAATCCCCTCTGAGCCATATACATACCGTTTAAGGCCGTTACCAGAACAAGCAGCACGATGCCGGGCTTCATAAGAACCACATGGTCTCTGACTATTGTTCTGTATCTTGTCATTAAAGTATGTCCTGATAATTATAGCATTTTTTCATTGTTTTAACCGTCTATATCAAAACAAAACCAAACTCCATAATTTGTGTTATCCTAACGGGGATACATTAAATGTTAATTGTGGATGATTGGAAAATGACAGATAGTTTGAAAAAAATTGCTACACTGTTTTTATTTCTCATTTTTGCTATTGTTCTCTATAAATACACACTTAAAGAGCCATACCATTTTGATTCGGTTCTTTACATGAAAAGTGTTGATGTTTTTAAAGAAACCTCCCGATTTGAGTGTTTCTTTGGCGCCAGGTGTTTAAGTTCATATATTTTAATCCCGTTTTCTATTTTTATTGGCGCAAAAACCCTTCCGGCTACAACTGTTATTACGGCTCTTTTGGCTTTGTTTTTTTACTATCTCTGGATACGCCGGATATTTAGTTTTAACGAGGGATTTCTTGCAGCCCTTCTTTTTTTCTTTATCCCCGCAAGCATAATAACCATAACTCACGTTAAAGAGGATTTTACAGCATTTATGTTTCTTTTTGCGGCATTTCTAATGGCTTCAAAGGACAAACCGTCGTTTTTAAGACCTGCCTCCGGGCTCTGCTTTGGGTTAGCGTTGGTCTCAAAAGACATGCCAATTATATTTGTCCCGTTTTACTTTTCATATCTCTACATTATGGGCGCAGAGATTGAACAATCATATAAAAAACTGTTGACTAAGGAAAACATTATAATAGGCTGCAAAAACATCCTGACAGCCTTATTACTTTCTCTTATAGTATCGTTTGCTATAGACAGACACCACTTCATAGATCTATTTCATAAAACGGCATCCCCTTATGACGGACAGTTTATGGGAGTCTTTTCACAGATACTCCCTATTGGGTTAGCCTCATGGGAGCACGGTGTCGGTTCTTTTTTATTTTACTTGCAGTTTGTCTCTCTTATAGCTCCATTTTTTGCTAAAACCAAAAAGGAAACATTAATTTATATATTATTTTGTATCCAGTTTATTGCTCTTTCGATTTTTATTTCTAATCTTACGGTTGTAAAATACAGGCACTTTGTGTGGACTTCATTTCTGTGCCTCCCACCTATGCTCTTTACAGTCAGAAGTTTTTTTATGGGTTTTAAGCTTAGCAAAAGAATTACTGTATCAGTCCTGTATGTGGTTTTTGTAGCAACTGCGGCAGCACTTTTTTGGTCAACATATCCCGCCCTTGATCTGCACAGCCGATATAACACAGTCTCGGCTATTTATAAAAACTCAGACATTGATAAAAACAACTCTGTCGTTTCCGGTGTTGACGACTGCGTGTTTGCCCGGTACTTTAACGGTCTTACCTGTGTGGTACATCCTATAGACCCCACGGAAAGCGAAGCATCAGACTTTTCACAAGAGATTGATAAGTATTTGGATGAGAGGAAAAATGTGTATATCCTTCCGGATTTCTTTTCGTACGACAGATATAAAAACATGGAAAAGCAGTTTGTTCCGAAATTTAAGTTTTTAACCGGTAAGAACGTCCTCTATAGTGATTTTCACTACATGGACTATGGCTTTACCCTTAAGCAGTATGAACATAAACTTTCTCATACGTACTCAGTGAGAACCGGCAGCCAATGTGGAGCCCCATATAATAAAACCGCCGAGGAGACCATTAAAGACGAACACGGCCAGCCGTTGCCCTTTGAAATATACACATATAATATAATGTGCACACGAGTTTCCACCGCAGTTAAAGTCTATGTTTATAAGCACAGAGTGATAACAGACCTCAATATGGGAATGATTGTAAAGGTTGAAAGACCGTAATTATGATGAGGAAAGTAGTGTACGGGGAAGGACTCTGTCCTTCCCTTTAGTGGAGGAAAGATCCCTGCAAAACAGATTAAAAACCATTGTCAAAATCTTTTAAAAGCATGTATAGTTAATTAAGAACTCAGCAAAAAAGGAAGAAATATTGCTAACAAGATTTAAAGTATCCGGGTTTAAAAACCTTGTAGATGTTGACATTAGGTTTGGACCTTTTACGTGTATAGCCGGAGCTAATGGTGTCGGGAAATCAAACCTGTTCGATGCCATCCTTTTTTTTTAGTTCTCTTGCCGAAATACCATTTGTTGACGCAGCTATGTCGGTTCGAGATGAAAATGGCAGAGCTACGGATGTAAAAAGCATATTTCACAGATCGGGCAATTCTACAGATAATGTGATTACAATGGAAGCAGAGATGATAGTTCCTGAAGCAGACATTGACGATCCTGGTCAGAATGCAAAGGCAAGTATTACGTTTCTTAGATATTCTATCGAACTTGGCCTTAATGAAAATGAAGACACAGGCTCTCAAGGCAATATTCAGCTGTTCAAAGAGGAACTTTATCGCATAAAAAAGGGTGATGCCTCCAAACATCTGCTCTTTCCACATAAAAAGTCTTGGCGTGATTCTGTAATTACAACAGCAAGTAAAGGGGGAAGCCCATTTATTTCAACTGATAAAAGCGGTTCAGATGATAGTATAAAAATACATCAGGATCGTGGAGATAATAAGGGAGGCGGAAGAACTGGTTCAGTTTTAGCTAAAAATCTAACCAAAACCGTACTATCCACTTTAACAAATGCAGCTGAGACACGCACTGCAATAATAGCAAAAAGAGAGATGCAGTCATGGAGATTATTGCTCCTTGAGCCAACTGCTCTCCGTAAACCCGATAAATTTAATGCGCCAAAAAAGTTAGGCTCTGATGGCTCTCACCTTCCATCAACGTTATACCATTTGCCGCGAACGAGAGAGAATTTTAATAAAGAAAATCAGGTTGAGATCGAAAATCAGGTTTACACAGAGGTTGCAAACCGGCTCTCAGAGTTAATAGATAACGTCTATGAAATTAGTGTTGACCGTGACGAAAAACGTGAGCTGCTTACGCTTGTACTCACTGATCGAAGTGGTTCCACTTTTGCAGCAAGAGATCTGTCCGATGGAACCCTCCGTTTTCTGGCTGCATCAGTGCTTGAGTTGGATACTCAGGCGCAAGGACTCATCTGTTTGGAGGAGCCAGAAAATGGTATTCATCCTGAACGGATTCCGGCAATGATAAGGCTGCTTAAAGATATAGCCACTGACACTGAATTCCCCGAAGGCTCTGATAATCCGCTTCGTCAAGTCATAATAAACACTCACTCACCAGCCGTTGTTGCTCAGGTTCCAGATGACTGCCTGATTATTGCACAACTTAGAGAAAACAAACGTGATAATAACCGTTTTAAAAGTGTTCGTTTTAGCTGTTTAGATCAAACATGGAGAGCTGAAAAGCAGAAAGGAATTGAAATCGTTAATAAAGGGAAGCTGCTTTCGTATTTAAACCCTGTAGCTGCAAAAGATGAGAAAATGGAAGAGGGGCAACGGGTAATAGACAGAGATGACATGCAGCAATTGCTTCACTAATTCTTCTGAACATTTAAAATGAACGAGATTAAGTACACATTGTTATCAGATGGCAGCTCTGATAAAAGACTTATTCAGATTCTTAACTGGTTGCTCAATGAACACTGTCCTAAATTAACAGTAATTCCAATTCTAATTCATGAGAGCATTAATAATCCAGGGCCAGACAACAGTAGAGAGTACCCGCTCTTTATTATTTTCTAAGTCAAACAATGATTTTTCAAAGTGATTTTCAAAAGAGTCGAAACAATCAAAAAAGTGACTATGGAAATATTTTTCACGGAAATCATCCCATATATGTTCAACAGGATTAAGTTCTGGTGAATATGGGGGGAGATACTTAAATTTCATATTGGATGGAATCTTAAGAGATTTTGTCTTGTGCCAACCTGCGTTATCAAGTATCATGACTACTCTGTGGTTGGGATGCCTATATGCGAGCTCATCAATGAAAATCTGCATACAATCAGTGTTAACATGTGGTAGAGTGTATCAATGCTTCCGTCTTCAACAGAAACAGCGGCATAAATATATTCTTGACTTACTGTAGCGCTACAGAGAGGGCGAGTTGGTTTTGGACACCAGCAGCGCCTTATATCAGAGATAAGACCAAAACGGGCTTCATGTGGATTTCTTTTGTCCGGTGCAATCTTATGCCAGCCATTCCTATGTAGAAGGTTATACACTGATGCTAAAGCTGTCTTACGGCCTAACTTTTCATCCAACGATTTTTTGACCTCTCCAACAACTAAAATGCCTCCATTTGTAGCCTTCTCAAAAAATGGAGTTAGAAATGCCTTTTCCTCTTCATTACTCATGTTTTCCCGCCGCCTACCTCCTCGCTTAGCCTTGTTTGTTATACATGCCCCTCCACTTTTTATAAATTGTGTCCGCAAACGACATGCCCAACCTTTTGACACACCTATGACCGACGCCGTTTGCTCTATTGAAAATCCATATTCCAGTGGCAATACTACCGCTTGTGCTTGCTTGAAGTCCCCTACTGTCTTTGCTTTTGATAGAATCTCTTTGGCTTGTTCCAAGTGTCTCCATCCTTGTGACTTTCTTGACATACACTTACCTCCTTTCTTGTAAGTGTATTATTTCATATTTGATTTCGAATTGGAATAACTACAGTTTTAAAATAAAACTACAAAGATGTGTTATTTTCAAAAAAACCATTGCGAAATATATCTGTAAATACTTTTTATACCGAGTTGAGACTATTGCAAAAAAAATTTAATGCTTATTGGGTTAACTCCTGTCGAGGGCTTCATGACGTTTACGGATGTAGAGAAAATGACTGGATCCCGCCTCCACTCAAAAGGGGATTCCCCTGCAAGTGCGGGATGACAATGGAGGAAGGGATTCCTTTTTTGTCATTCATGGAAGGCAGAAATCCAGTCTTTTATTATGTCTCTCTGTCCGAGTTAGTTTTATTTAGAAGTTATACGTTAAATTAAGGCCATATGTGACTGTGGAGTCAATTGCACCATTAGGGTTATATGAGACACCGTCAACTCCTCTTCCGGCCTGGCTTGAGAGAGGAAACGTGTACATAACCACAGGCTGTGCGGACATACTCTTCGTTATTGGTATCGTTAAGCCTGTCATTAACATGCCGTCGTGAAAGGCACTGTATTTACTTCCGGTGTAATCACCTATGCCGCCCTCCACAGAGGGTGATATCTCGTAAGTTCTCCAGTAGTTGGAACTGCCAGCCATATAACCAAAGCTTGCTCCTAAATCAACTGTCATACCTTCTACTTTCGGAATCGGTATTGAGTGGCTGAAAGCCAGATTAAAATACGTTCCCGGATAGCCGTCAATGTCTCTGTAAATTGAAAGCACAGGTTTCGTGATTACATCAAATGCACCGGCGACAAATAACTCCTGAGTCTGTTTTGCATACTGAACTCCATAGTAAACATAGCCGCCTGTCAGGCTGAATATACCCCATGAGCGTGTGTAGCTAAGGGTTATATCAGTTTCGTTATAACTTTTATTACCTGGGTTGTTTGGAACAAAACTCTGAGTGGCGGTTTCGTTTGTGTCCAAATTACCCCAGAATTTAGCCGAAAAACCCTTATAAGCAACCGCTATTGATGGCTGTAAAACAAGACTGTGAGAGCTTATTTCATATCCTCTGAATACATACCTGTTAAATCCGCTTAATACAAGGGTAGTTGTAGCGTTATCGGGTCCGGCAGTACCTTCGGGAGGAATTGAGGCTGTGGCCTCCTCCTTAGCTGCAGGTACATCCTTTGCCTCATCTGCATAGACAGGAATGCTGCATAGTACAAATAATACTAATAATACAATATAATGCTTTTTCATTCTTTTCTCCTTTGGCTTAATAGTATAGCCCCACACTATGTTTTCTTAGAGGACGTCATGTCCTATTTCACCCAAAGTTAGGCGATTGAAGCCTACCTGGTATTTAACTCATCCAAAGCCATATTTAACTTCACAACGTTAATGACAGGGTCTCCAAAAATTCCAAACTGCCGCGGCTCAGAGTGTTTCTCAACAAGGGATGCAACGATGGATTCACTCAGCCCTCTGTATTTTGCCACCCGGTGTATCTGATAAAGTGCTGCCGCAGGGCTTATGTGCGGGTCAAGTCCACTTCCTGATGACGTGATAAGATCCATCGGGATTGGTTTGGTGTTTTCCGGGTCAGCCGCCTTTAACGCTGAAATCCTGTCGGCAAGCGCTTTTTGAAGATCTGGATTGTTCTGGCCAAGGTTTGAACCCGATGAGGATGCAGCATTGTACGGATACGGGGTCGTTGCAGACGGTCTGCTCCAAAAATACCCTGGTGTGCTAAATGGCTGTCCGATGAGAGAAGAGCCGACTGTTTTTCCGTTTTTTACTATAATGCTCCCATTTGCCTTATCCGGAAACACAGCCTGAGCAATCCCTGTCATAGCAAGAGGATAAATAATCCCTAAAATAACCGTAAAAACAACCAGCGAAACAATTGAAGTCCGTAAAACTGCCATAATTTATCTCCTCCCTTAGAATATTTTTAATACACTGATTAACATATCAATTGCTTTTATCCCTATAAACGGTACTATCACGCCTCCTAAGCCATATATCAGGAGATTGTTCCTTAAGAGCGCCGAGGCGCCAAGCGGACGATATTTTACACCCCTCAAGGCAAGTGGAATCAAAGCTACGATTATAAGCGCATTAAAGATCACGGCGGACAAAATAGCGCTCTGCGGGGTTGCCAACTTCATAACATTAAGAACGCCAAGAGCCGGATAAATACCCAAAAAAGCTGCCGGCAATATAGCAAAGTACTTTGCAACATCGTTAGCAACACTAAAGGTGGTTAAAGTTCCGCGGGTAATCAGTAGTTGCTTTCCAATTTCAACAATCTCTATGAGTTTGGTAGGGTTAGAGTCCAGATCAACCATATTGCCAGCTTCTTTAGCCGCCTGAGTACCAGTGTTCATTGCAACAGCTACATCAGCCTGAGCAAGAGCCGGGGCATCGTTTGTGCCATCCCCTGTCATAGCCACAAGTCTGCCTCCTGCCTGATGCTCCCGTATGAGTTTTAATTTAGCCTCAGGAGTTGCCTCAGCTAAAAAGTCATCAACTCCGGCATCGGCTGCAACAGCAGCAGCAGTAAGCGGATTGTCTCCTGTAATCATGACGGTTTTGATTCCCATACGCCTGAGCTGCGCAAACCGTTCCTTTATCCCTCCTTTTACTATATCCTTCAGACGGATTACTCCCAACACTGTTGTCCCCTGTGCCACAACCAAGGGAGTAGCACCCTCACGGGCTATCTCATCAACAATGATTCTTGCCTCAGCCGGAAATACCCCACCCTGGTTCTTTACATAATCAGCAACGGCATCACTTGCGCCTTTACGTATTTCTTTCCCGTCCAGGTTTACGCCGCTCATGCGGGTGTGTGCGGAAAATGCTATGAATTTGGCATGAAGTGTGTTTATATCACGCTCTCTGATTCCGTACAAGTTCTTAGCAAGCACAACAATACTGCGTCCCTCAGGGGTTTCATCGGCAAGGGAGGCCAGTTGTGCCGCATCGGCAAGCGCTTTTACATCTGTCCCACGCATTGGGATAAACTCCGTGGCCTGTCTGTTGCCGAGCGTTATGGTGCCTGTTTTATCTAAAAGCAAAACATCCACATCTCCGGCGGCTTCAACGGCACGCCCCGACATAGCTATCACATTAGCCTGTATCATTCTGTCCATACCGGCAATTCCTATTGCCGAGAGCAGCCCGCCAATTGTTGTGGGAATAAGACAAACCAAAAGGGCTGTCACTATAGTTACCGAAACCGGAGTTCCCTGTGAAATAGCCTTAACGCTGAAAAATGAAAATGGCACGATTGTAACTGTGGCTATAAGAAAGATGATGGTTAATCCGGCAAGCAAAATATCGAGGGCTATCTCGTTAGGGGTTTTTTGCCTTTTTGCGCCCTCAACCATAGAAATCATCCTGTCAATAAAGGTCTCGCCGGGGTTTGCGGTTATCTGGATTATTAACCAGTCGGAGACTATCATCGTACCTCCTGTGACAGCACTTCTGTCACCACCGCTTTCTCTTATAACGGGGGCACTTTCTCCGGTTATGGCACTTTCATTTACCGATGCGACTCCCTCCGTTACCTCACCGTCACTTGGGATAATATCCCCCGCCTTTACAATCACGTAGTCCCCTTTTCTCAGTTTTGACGATGATACTACAGTTACTTTTGCGTTACGATCCGGCGTAGGTATTAAGTTTGCCTGAATATCCCGCCTGCTGCTTCTGAGGTTTTCGGCCTGAGCCTTCCCCCTGCCCTCTGCCATTGACTCAGCAAAGTTAGCAAATATCACAGTAAACCAAAGCCACAAGGAAACTGCCAATATAAAGACGGGCGGTTCACCCAATGGTTTAAAAAGACAAGTGATAAAAAGCGCTGTGGTAAGAACGCTTCCAACTTCTACTACAAACATAACCGGCTTACGCATCTGGTATAACGGATTTAATTTAACAACCGATTCTATAGCAGCGGTGATGATAAGGTGCCAATCGAAAAGATTTTGTTTTATTTTTTTTGTCATAATTTAATCCTCATATTGTTTTATTTAATGGCCGTTAAGTGCTCTGCAATTGGTCCTAAGGAAAGGGAGGGCAGAAACGTTAGTGCCCCAACTATAATAATTATTCCTATTAAAAACACTACAAAAAGAGGCGTATGGGTAGGTAATGTTCCTGAACCAACCGGCACGTGTTTTTTCTCTGCTAATGAGCCCGCTATCGCAAGCACTGGGACAATGACGCCGAACCGCCCCAATAACATAACAATTCCAAGCACTATGTTATAGAAAAGAGTATTAGCGGAAAGGCCGGCAAATGCACTGCCGTTGTTGTTGGCACATGATGAAAACGCATACAGAATTTCTGAAAATCCGTGGGGGCCGGGATTAGCTATACCAGCTACTCCGTCTTTTGCAATAACTGCTACAGCCGTACCCAAAAGCACACACACGGCAGGAATCAGTATTACAAGCGATGACATTTTCATCTCAAACGACTCGATTTTTTTCCCAAGATACTCTGGCGTTCTTCCGACCATAAGGCCTGCGACAAAGACTGAGATAATGGCAAACACTATCATACCGTAAAGCCCGGAGCCAACACCGCCAAAAATTATCTCTCCCAATTGCATAAGAAAAAGCGGAATAAGTCCGCCTAACGGGCTGAAAGAGTCGTGCATAGAGTTAACCGAACCATTGGATGCGGCAGTTGTAACGGCAGCCCAGAGGGCTGAGTTTGCTACCCCAAGGCGCACCTCTTTTCCCTCCATATTGCCGTCAGAGGTTACGGCGGCACTCAGTGTTTTAACATAAGGAGCATCAATCGTTTCGCTGTAATAGCAAAATATCAGCAAGGGGATAAGAATGATAAACATAGCCGCAAGCAGTACCCATCCCTGGCGGGTATCTTCCACCATTTTGCCAAACGTATAGCAAAGGGCTGCAGCGATAAGTAAAATTGCAAGGGACTCCAGAAAATTGGAAAGCGGAGTGGGGTTTTCAAACGGATGTGCGGAGTTTACGTTAAAAAATCCACCCCCGTTTGTGCCAAGCTGCTTTATTGCAATCTGAGAAGCCGCAGGGCCAAAAGGAATCTGCTGTTCTTTCATCTGAGCAGGTTCCGTCTTGTCTTTACCTGAGGCATCTTTAACGGTATTGCCTTTAGAATCCACAACCGGTTTGTCGTACGATACGGTTTGCATAAGAGATGCGGTACGATATGCTTTAAAGTTTTGAACAACCCCCTGAGAGACCAAAATAATCGTAAAAACTATCGAAAGAGGTAAGAGTATGTACAAAATTGACCGTGTAAAGTCCACCCAGAAGTTACCTATAGTTTGAGCATTTCTCCTGACAAATCCCCTTATTAATGCTATAAGCACTGCCATAGCGGTTGCTGCAGAGAGAAAATTCTGGACGCCAAGCCCCATCATTTGGGTCAGGTAACTCATAGTTGACTCCCCGCCATAGCCCTGCCAATTGGTGTTGGTTATAAAGCTCACTGCCGTGTTAAAGGACGAATCCCATGATACGGCAGGAAATCCCTGCGGATTTAACGGCAAATGATTTTGAAACCGCTGCAGCAGATATACAACAATTGCACCTAAAATGTTGAACACTAAGACAGATGCCGTATAAGTTTTCCACGGCATCTCCTCCTCGGAGTGTACGCCAAATATGCGGTACAAGAGTTTCTCAACAGGACTTAGAATTGGAGTTAACAGATTTGGCGTGCCTTCATACACCTTTGCCATGTAGCCGCCCAGCGGCTTAATTAATACAGCCAAAACAACAAAATACAACCCAATCTGAAATAACCCGCTTCCAGTCATTAGAACACCTCCGGTTTTAAGAGCGCCACAGTTAAATAGATAAGCAGCACCACGCTGACAACTCCGCCAATCCAGTAAAAAGTTTCCATAGAAATTACCCCCCGTAACTTTTATAACATCGGAACTGATCCAATGCTCAATTCTACCCTAACACGTTATTTCATAAAATAGGTATTAATAAGCAAGTGTTGAGTATAAAGATTTTATAAAAATGATACCGTCCACTTTGTTAACATTTTATTATAGTACACTTAAGGCTGGCGTTACCATTTGTATTGGCTTTTTTATAATGCAACAAAATTTATTAAAAATAATTTAAAAAAATTGCATTAGTAAATGAAATTTGCTATTATGCCGCAGGGGATGACAAACTACCTTTTGATGTAGCCCCTCTCAGAGTATTACCTTATAAAATTGATGACGGCAGTAACATAGAAAATATTGAGAAAACTAAATCTAAACTGACAAAACTTCTAAAGTATGCAAAAAATAGCGGAACAGCGGACAGTCCAATTTATCAGCTTATCAAGGAGTTTCCAGATGTTGAACACACTAAAACAGATCTCTTCAGAGAGATAGCTGACTACTCTCCGGAGCTAAAGGAACGTCTGAAAGCTGCAAGAAAAGAGGACGTAGATTCACTGTGTAAGATAGAACAGGAAATTCCCTCATTAGAGGATGCAGAAACAGGTGTTGTCGTTGACTTATTTCTTTCTTATCGGGCAGTTAAAGCCTATAAAGAGATGATAGCTCTGGTTGATAAGATGTCTAAACCGTTATCCTCACAGCTTATGATTCAGGAACAGCCTGGATTTGCATTGAATCGTTATGGTAAATCTGATGAGGCTAAGAAGAGGAAAGAACAGGGCAATGGGAGAAAAACTATGAGGCAAAAATGTGAAGCTGTAATTGAAGCTGAAGAGGCAATAGGTACAGGAAATATTGAACCAAAGAAAGCTATTGAATTAACCAAAATACTTAAAAATGAGAGAGTTTTTTGGCTTGCAAGAAGGGTGCTTAAGATTACTATTGATGAGTTATCGAGGCCAGCTCCATCTAAAGAAACAAACAAATTGCATTTGAAGTTAACTCATCAGCTTGCCTTGTGCACCTATAAAGACCCGGATCTTGCAAATGATACAAAATTTGTCGAAGCTATAAATTGTACTGAACACCATTTAATCGTACAGTGGTTATAAAACTCCCGCCTGAACTGTAAGACAGGTCAGGCTGTTTGTAAATCTGATTCATTATCATACCCAATCATTTTGATTTGTGCAAGATGTTTATTTTTAGTAAAGCACTCCATAGGGGTTAATCCGTTACAATGCTTACCTTGATGAGTTCTCATATGGTTATACTCATCAAGCCAGTCATCAAGGTCTTTTTGCAATTGTTCAATGGAGTGATAAATCTTTTTATGAAAGGCTACATTGTAGAATTCCTCAAGTACAGTCTTATGGAAGAGTTCACAGATACCATTACTCTGGAGTGATTTAACTTTGCTGTAGGAGTGTTCAATATCCTCGACTGTCAGATACAACTCATACTCATGGTGTTCTCTTATTCCAATTGTATTCAGAACCTCGGTCTGTAAGTATCCTCAGCAATCTCTTTGTGCCTGAAGCAGTCAATTTGGTGGTCGTTAACAATTCCCACGGCCTGCATAAAAGCGTAGCAGATAGTGGTCCCAAAAAACGTAAATCCGCGTTTTTTCATATCATGGCTGATAGTGTCGGAAAGTTCAGTGTAGGCTGGAATTTCGCTGAATGTTTTAAAGGTATTTACTATTGGCTTACCGTTTACGAATTTCCACAGGTATGAAGTAAAACTGCCAAATTCTTCCTGAATTTTTAAAAATTGAGCGGCATTATTGACTGCTGAAATGATTTTCAGCCGGTTTCTGATAATGCCTGAATCGTTAAGAAGGATTTTTACCTTCTCCTCGGAATAATTTGCAACAATAGCCGGGTCAAAGCGGTCAAAAGCGGCTCTGTAAGAATCACGCCTCTTAAGAATGGTAATCCAGCTAAGCCCTGCCTGAGCGCCCTCAAGTGTAATCATCTCAAACAATGTTGTGTCGTCATAAACCGGCACTCCCCATTGTTCGTTATGGTAGCTAAGATAGAGACCATTATCGTTAGCAACCCAACTACATACGTTTTTACCAACTTCAGTCATTTAACGTGCCGTTATCCTCGACTTTAATCGGCGCTGGATGTCCGTGTTTATGTATCATCCGATATTGTGTGTCAGTCGTAGGTTGTTTTTCTTCTTTGTTTTCCATTTCACCAAAAGTTGTTTCTGAGGATGGTACTGTTTGCCTTACTGTAACACCTGTGCTGTTGTCAGAAGCCATCACTATGCTGCTTCGGAGTATGAGTATGAAAACAAAAACCGCTGTTCTTAAGTTAAATTGATTTTTCATTTGGCGCATTCCCATGTTTTAAGAATTTAATCTAAGCGGCAAACCGCTAACAACTAAGTACGCCTCATCGGACACTGCCGCAACACGTTGATTGAGCACCCCGGCATAGTCTCTAAATAGCCGTGCAAGGCGGTTATCCGGCACTATGGAAAGTCCAACCTCATTTGACACAAGGATAATTGCCCCATCAGATTTAGTTTGTCTTGCAGTTGTAAGCGAGTCTGTCAGTTTCAAAAAAGCGTCATAGATTTTGTCTTTGGCGGGTTCAGGCTCTGTAAGTATCATATTTGTTAGCCACAGAGTCAGACAATCCACTACAATGACCTCATGTGTAGTAACCAGCTCTGTGATACTTTGATGGATGTTAACCGGCTCCTCAACCGTATCCCAGCTACCATTGCGCTCCTTTTGGTGCGCTTCTATGCGCCAAGCCATTTCATCATCGAGAGCCTGTGCGGTTGCAACATATGCCCTTTTGCCGCCATATCTATCTGCTGTTTTAAGGGCAAACGTGCTCTTGCCGCTTTTAGCCCCTCCGGTTATAAACACTATTTTCATATTGAACAGATACCTCTTGTATTAAACTTCTGCTTGTGGCACAATTTTATACCCACGTGGGGTGACCATCCAGTTTTCCCAGCAAAATGTCTGAGAGTTACCAACAATTACCGTTGTTTGCATATCTATTTCATGATTGAGCATCTCACCCAGAGTTGTCAGAGTTACGGTTTCATCATCTCGCATGGCGGCTTTTACAATACCTACGGGAGTGTCTTTCGTTTTGTACTTAAGCATGATGTCCCGCGCTTTGTCTATGTGATGAATTCGCCCTTTACTTTTAGGGTTATACATGACTATGACAAAATCAGCGTCTGAGGCACTGTGAAGGCGTTTTTCTATCAGTTCCCACGGAGTAAGTCTGTCTGAGAGACTGATCGTGGCAAAATCGTGCATTAGAGGAGCGCCAAGAAGTGAAGCACAAGAGCAATGGGCAGGAACGCCAGCTATTATCTTAACATCAGGACGATTTCTTATGTCATCTCCCCAAAGAGGTTCCACTTCTGAGGAGTAGTTTTTCATAAGCTCAAGCACAAGCCCTGCCATGGCATACACACCGGGGTCGCCGCTGCTGATTATTGAAACCACCTTACCGACAGAGGCCAGCTCTATCCCTGCCGCACACCGCTTTGCCTCATGCGTCATACCGGTTGTCACTACCTCCTTGCCGGTTAACATGTCGCGTATCAGATCGACATAAATCCCGTAACCTACCACTACGTCGGACTCCTCTATTGCTTTTTGGGCCTCTGTCGTCATGTGCTGCTGTTTGCCAGGACCTGTACCAACCACATATATCTTACCTTTCTTCATTCATAACCCCTGTGTTTAAAATTTTTTCATCTGCGTTTATCTGCGTCATCTGCGGATTAAAATCTTTACTTCCTGCAACCGTGGCTGAAACCGGCATCATATAGTTTAGACTTCTTACCGGTTGGGCTATCTGAGGCACTCAGTGCCTCGCCAACTAATATCAGCGCTGTTTTTTTGATTCCTGCCTCAGTTACCTTTAAGGCAATATCACTCAGCGTTGCTCTGATTATCCTTTCAGTGGGCCACGAGGCTCTCTCCACTACCACTACCGGCGTTGAATCCTTGTACCCGCCTTTCAAAAGTTCCTCTGCTACCCTTTCTATCATTGATATACTTAGAAAAATCACAAGAGTAGCATTGTGAGTAGCAAGAGAGGAAAGCCTCTCCCGTTCAGGTACCGGAGTGTTACCCTCAAGGCGCGTTATTATTACGCTTTGGCTTATCTCAGGGATTGTCAGCTCTTGCCTTAGAGCCGCAGATGCCGCTGCCAGTGAGGACACACCCGGCACTACCTCATATTTTATTTGTAACTCCGTCAATCTCTCAATCTGTTCCGATATTGCGCTGTAAAATGACAAATCCCCCGTGTGCAGGCGCACTACGGTTTTATCAGCCTCTGTCCATTTCTGTATTAATGCCGTTAACTCATCCAGTGTAAGTGCTGAGGAGTCAACCGTCCCGGCTGTTGTGCCCTTAAATATTTCAGGATTAACCAGACTGCCGGCATAGATAATTAAATCCGCACTGTCTATTAGTTTCTTTCCTTTAACTGTGATAAGTTCTGGATCCCCCGGTCCTGCCCCCACAAAAAACACCACACCCGGCATCTCTCAGCCCTCCCGTTCCACTACAAATATAAAAATCCCACACTCCATGGCAGCCGATGCTTTTTCAAAAAAACCGCCCTCTTTACCGGTCTTTTTGGTTATCAGACAATCCACACCATATTGCCGGATTATTGCCGTGTTTAACTCTGCACCAAATGGCCCGTGCATACCAATTATGTTTTGAGGTTTAACCCCATTACTTATACAACTTGATATGGAGTTTTCAAACGGTAGTACCCGCACAAAGACATCATTTATTCCATAAGCTGCCAATTGTTTTACAAATCCAAGCTCTTTGCTGCCAGTTGTAAAAAGAGGCTTTCGTATTTTTAGTTCTAAAATTTTCTTTACACATTCATCAAGAGATTTTACAAATATCAGTTTGTCATACCCCAGATCATCGGTTACATCAGTGCTTCGTGATTTTTGAATGTATTCAATGTCAAGCTCAGCCGATACCCGTTGAGCAAGAGGCGTTATAACCTGAGCATACGGGTGTGTGCAATCTATGATTCTTTTAATGTGCCGTTCAATTATAAATTTCTTCAGTGAGTTATTGTTAAAATTCTCTAAAACTGCCCTGTCGCCAAATTTCTCTCTAAACAGGTTGTGGCCATACTCCGTGGCTGTAGATATATAAAACGGTACACTTTCAGAGTCAAGCCTTTGTGCCTCACATACGCCCTCGGTTGTTCCGCCCAAAATCAATACCATATCCCTGAGTCCGTAGCCGGACTTACGGCTAAATAAGAGAATCTCCCTGGCAACAGCGATTGTAACCTTTTTAAATATGGTTTTAGGGAGCACAAGTTGAGCATTCTTGCCCGAAAGTACAGCTACGGGCTCAGAGACGCCATGCACACCGATAGACTTAAAGGCAGTTTCAGACCGGGCTGCCTGTGGCGTAATATTATAATAATGCTCAATCATCCATTTTGGTATATATCTGATATGAAGAGAAAGCTCCTCTGCCGCCTGTAGTAGTCCATCCTCATTTTTTTTAGCCCAGGCCGTGGCAATACAGCGGATTTTGGCTGTCGTAATTCCCGCCATCTTACAGCCCTCCGTTATGGCATAAATAATGTCCTCTTTGAGAGCGCCCTTTTTTGTGCCAACTCCAACTATATAGTTGCGGTCAGACTCAGTTTTTGTCGTTATAACGGGCTCAGCTCCTGTTATTGAGCTTATGATAAAGGTGAGTTCGTTTGCTCCCCCCTCATGCCCCGAAAGTGTGCTTATAACAAACCGGCACGACTCATCAAGAGTCACAACGGCTGGGTCTGTATGTTTATCTTTAATAAGAGGCGCAATGGTTCGGTTAACTATGCCCAGAGACATTATAAAAACCAACCGCTTGTACTTATTAAAAATCGAGGCCAAACACTCAGACAACTTGCTAAAACCATGTGAATCGGCTCTGCCGTTTAAAAAGGGAAGAGCTTCGTTTTTAATAAAAATACTTGCTGGTATCTCCGCGGCAATCACTCCGGCAACATGAGCCCCTTCCTGATTAAGCGCTATCAGGGCTGTTTCCATTATATTATTTTTGTTAATTCCTTTCCATGTTTTATAAATAAGAGGATTACTAAGAAGCAATCATTCTTCATTTTAACTATGTTCTTATTTTAACGTTTGAAGGTAAAGGAAAGTCAAGGTTAAAATGCACACGCAGCAAAATGGAGGAGTTTTCAGAGGGAAAATATAGAAAGGTTATGGATTATAGACAACTAAATCCACCTCATGTTAGTATGTATATAAAAGGGGCGAAATTGTAACATCTAATGATTGAATTAGAAAGAAAACTACAGAAACTTGCCGGTGAAATCCGCAAGAAGTATGAAAATATAAAAAGCAAAGAATCCACAAAAGTTGCTTTAACAATGCCACTTTTGCAGGCACTCGGATACGATGTCTTTGACCCTGCAGAGGTTGTTCCTGATTATATGATAACGGTTGAGCACCAGGCCCCATACACGGTTGACTATGTAATTATGCAGGGGGGTAAACCGTCAATGCTTGTAGCGTGTACACACTGGGGCACTAACCTTGACAAGGAAAAAAATCCACTTTATGAAATTTTCCCGCTGACCCAGGCAAGAATTGGAATACTTACAAACGGCGTGGTTTACCGTTTTTACACCGATTCTGATAAACCCGGTAAAATGGATGCAATCCCGTTTTTTGAATTAAATGTTATGGAGGTAACCGATACCTCAATTGATACGCTAAGCAGATTTCTTAAACATCTCTTTAGCCTTGATGCACTGCTGCCGGCAGCAAAGGAGCTAAAAAGAGAGAGAGAGAAATCTATAATCTTGAGAAAAATTCTTAACAAACATGCCGTACATAAGAAGGAATTTCTCATCTATATCAGAGAGGATATTTTCTCATCGGTACTATGGAGTTTGATGGAGTTCTATAAGGGTGTGGTTGTTGCAAACGGGTGCAACAACTTTAAGCGTCTTGAAATATTTCTATTTACGATGCGTTGTGACCTCTTAATTATTGACGAATGCTATTTTGAAAGTCTTGATGCTTTTTGTGAGTTTATTTATACGATTCAATATTCTAATGCCAAGTTTAAGATCTTAGCGATAATGAGTTCTCAGACCGATTTAGAACAGGTGCAAAGACTTCTGAAAAAGTGTGATGTAATTGTTGATATATTAGTAAGGCCTTTTACTCTGAAGCGAATGTATGGATATGTAGAAAGCGCTTTTGGGTTGAAAAAACCAGTAGAGACCGGAGTAAAACATATCACAAATGTTCAGATTAAAAGCGGTATGATATTAGCTGAAAACGTGTATATACCCGGTAAGGATGAACCATTGATAGAATGCGGTGTGGTACTGGGAGATGCCCATATTTTGGATCTTATAAAGCACAATATTTCAAAAATAAAGGTCCACGAGGACTCCTATAAATTCATCAATTGCTGGGAATTCAAAAAGTGCACCAATTTTGAAGATTGCCCTGCTTTTTTGAATGTTGATGCTGATGGCTTCTTAGAAGGAGTCAATGCAGGACGTGCATGTATGTACATAAATGCAACTATGGATATGTGCGGCGGCGGTAGAAGGTACAAGTCATGGGAGGAAAAGATAAAAGTGATCTGCCATGATTGCGATTTCTACACGATGATAACAACCAGTAATGACAATAAAATCCCTCCCTCGGCACAACTAATTGAACATATGGATAAAAACGTCAAAAAAAGGAAAAATATGGATGCGGCAAGGAATGAATTCGAACAAAGAAAACGAACAAAAGGAGGCAGTTAGTTGCTGTTTTACTGAAGGTCTAATATTATCTTCTAAAAGTCCAGTTGTTGGAGTGGTATTTTTTTTCAAGTAATTCAGCAGATTTTTTTTCCTCACCGGTAAGAGTTCCCTCTTTAAGAGTAATGCCAAAGGTCTCTTCAAATGCGCTTACAATGCCTGACATCAGAAGCTCAATTGTAATATTGCTGTTAAAGAAGTTAAGGCCTGGCAGAAGGTTTTCTGTTTCACTAAAAAGCTCATTAAGCAAACCTCTTTCCGTTAATAGTGGAATAGAACCCTGTTCAAGAAATCCGCCGTCATAGCGTTTTTGGGCCGCTCCCATCACCTTAAACCCATTGCCTCCCATTGAAACTGTAAGTTCGCTGAATGACGTTGATGCAAAACAGAGCGGATTGCCGGAGGATAGTGTCCTTCTGTTTAATCTCCTATGGCTTAGAATAGCATCTATCCCAAGGTTTTTAACAGCAAGAAGGAAAGCCGAGCTTATGAGTTTGTAGTTATTTAAAAGACTATCGGTAAATGGAACACTTGGGTGTTTTTTGCCACATATGCCTGCAACCGAAGAAAAACTGTAGGTTAGCTCGTTTCCGTGCAGTATTGCCCTGCCACCGGTTGGCCTTCTTACAACAGGAATTTCAAGCTCATTACACCTAACTAAGTTAATGTCACTGATTTTCTGAAATGCCCCGATAGTTATTGAAGGATTTGTCCAGCCGTAAAATCTGAGTGTCGGCAACGCCTTACTTGCAACAACACTTTCCGCTATCGCCTCATCCAATGCCATATTAAATCCGGCACTATGTGTGCTGTATGTTATTAAGCGCCAGTGATTGTCTTTCATTGAAGCATAATACTAAACCACCCAGACATTGTCAAGAAACCGATTTAAGAACTAATTTGGTATTAAATCCCCCAAATATGATAAAATACAGTGTCTCTGAGCAGAGTCATTATATGACAACAACTCAAACAAAATGGAGGAGGCAGTGACGATGTTAGAAAACATTAAATGGGTATGCCATGATTGTTTTAAGATAACCGGAGAAAAAACCATTTACACTGACCCTTACAACATTAAAAAACCCGATAAGGCGGATTTGATTTTTATAACCCACACTCACTTTGACCATTTTTCACCAGATGATATACGAAAGATAAGCGACCAAAACACGGCCTTTGTAATTCCCCACGATTGTGCCTTTAAGCTTACCGGTAACGTTAAAGTAGCAATGCCCGGGGATAAGTTTACAGTTTCAGGAATAGAGGTAGAGGTGGTGCCTGCGTATAATACCAATAAAAATTTCCATCCAAAGGCCAACAACTGGCTGGGATACATTTTTAAGGTAAACGGCATAAGAATTTATTTGGCAGGAGATACCGACCATATCCCTGAGATGCGCGCGCTTTCAAACATTGACATAGCTATTCTTCCTGTTAGCGGCACCTATGTCATGACAGCCGATGAGGCTGCAGCAGCGGCTCTTGACATTAAACCAAAGATAGCTGCCATCCCTATGCATTATGCCACGATTGTGGGAACTAAAGAGGATGCCAAACGGTTTGCTGTATTACTTGAAGGCAAAGTTAAGGTATATATCCCAAATGCTGTATAAGGACTCAAATAATATGGTTAAAGAAATAGTCTCAAAACTTAAAGGCAATTTCCCTAACGCTAAGTGTGCCCTCAATTTCACAACTGAGTTTGAACTGCTTGTGGCTACTATTCTTTCTGCCCAGTGTACCGATGTACGGGTAAACATCGTGACAAAAACTCTGTTTAAAAAATATCCAACTGTTGCAGACTTTGCAAATGCTGATTTAAGCATACTTGAGGAGGATATTAAAACGACAGGGTTTTTTAAAAACAAGGCAGAGGCAATCAAAAAGTGTGCCGGTACAATTATTGCTGATTATGCCGGTAGCGTTCCCCCCAAAATGGAGGAGTTAACCAAATTGCCCGGAGTAGGGCGAAAAACGGCGAGCGTGGTTTTAGCTGTGGCGTTTTCTATTCCCGCTATTGCAGTGGACACCCACGTACTAAGAATAACTAACCGCCTCAGGCTGGTTAACTCCAAAAACCCTGAAAAAGTGGAAATGACACTCAGAGAGCTGATTCCGGAAACGGAATGGATTGCATTTTCCCTTAGTACCGTTCTTTTTGGCCGTACCATTTGCAAGGCAATAAAACCTCTCTGCTCTAAATGCTTTTTGAATACGCTGTGTCCGTGGCCGGATAAAAATATCTAAATATGGATTTTAGTTATAATATCCAGTACGTAACTGAAACCGCCTCCACAAACGACCTTGCTAAAACACTTGCCAGACAAAATGTCCCGCACGGCACTGTGATTATTGCTGACAGCCAGCACAAAGGACGTGGAAAGGGCAAAAACGAGTGGTTTTCACCCCCTGGCGTAAACATCTATATGTCTGTCATATTAAGGCCTGAGCAGGGCTTTCCATTGACACTTATGAATGTTATAAGTTCTCTCTCTTTAGTCTCTGCGATTAAAGATACCTGCAAACTAACTGTGTGGCCTAAGTGGCCAAATGATATATACTGCGGCAATAAAAAACTCGGCGGGATTCTTTCTGAGTCCTCATCGGCAGGCAGCACGGTGTCTTACATCGTTACCGGAATTGGCCTCAATGTTAATACTAAAGAGTTTCCTGATTTGTTAAAAAACACGGCCACAAGTATTTTTTTAGAGACAGGGAAAGACTTTGAAAGAGGACGCATCATCGAGTCTCTGCTAAAATACTTTGCAGCATATTATGATAAATTAAAGTTTGAGAAGAAATCCCTGATTAAAACGTGGGAATCACTCAGCAAGACCATAAATTCCACAGTCTCGGTTTCTACAGATAACGGGGTTGTCTGTGGCAGAGCGATTGGCATAAACGATGATGGGTTTCTCATTGTAGAAAAACCAGAGGGTTCAAAAGTGTTATTGAAAAGCTGCGATATTACCCATGCTGTTATCTATTGACATAGGTAACACAAATGTAAAGGTTGGTATTATCGGTCAGCAGTTTGTTTTACAAAAGACATCTATACCAAAAGAGTTATTTAACGGAGAGAATAATCCTTTTGCAGGGCTTTTCTCAGATGCTAAAATAAACAGGATAGTTGTCATGTCGGTTGTTCCGGACATTACAGAGCGCGTTGTAACGGCGGCAAGCAGGTATTTTGGACCAGAACCGGTATTAATTACAAACGCTGTAGAGGCCGGTGTAAAATTTAATATCAAATACCCGGAGCGCGTTGGAATTGACAGGGTGGCTGTGGCTTTGGCCTCTTTTGAGGCACTTAAGGGGCCAACATTGACTGTTGACTTTGGAACGGTAACTTCTATGAGTGTAATGGATAAAGACGGTGTGTTTTCCGGCGGAGCACTTTTCCCTGGAGTGAGCCTCATCACAGAGAGCCTCCATAGCCACACGGCGTTGCTTCCTGCCGTACATTTTGACGGCTTGAAAAAACCATCAGCACTGGGAAAACATACGGAGGAGGCGATTCTTTCCGGGATTTTTTACGGCACCTCCGGGGCGGTTGATACCATCACGTGTGAAACAGAGAGAGAATTAGGTTATAATATCAGAGTTGTGATAACGGGCGGTGGTGCACCGGTGATGGAGTCTTTTTTGAAACGGGTGGATTTGGTTGATTTGGATCTCTCGCTAAAGGGGCTTATGCTTCTTTATGAACGATTAAACAAATGAATCGATACGACGTACATGCGGCGATAGTTGGAGGGGGGCCTGCAGGCGCCACTGCAGCAAGGGTTTTAAGCCGGGCATCAATAGAGACGGTGTTAATTGAGAGGAACCCCGACAATGATAAACCATGCGGAGGAGGGTTAATCTCCACGGCTTTTCAGGAATTTGACTTACCGGAATCCTTAATCAAGCGCAAAGTACATTCACTTGAAATCGTATCCCCAAAGGGTGTTGTGCAAGAGATAGACCTTGGCGGTACTTTTCTCTCAATAATTAACCGCAGGGAATTTGACAAAGCGCTGAGACTTGAGGCACAAGGGGCTGGAGCCTCCGTAATTACAGGTAACGTAACAGGAGTTAGTTTTGGCAAAGGAGTTGTGATACTTAAAATAAATACCGATGGCCAGGAGAAGATTTTACGAGCAAAATATGTGATAGCGGCAGACGGTGTAAACTCCACCATTCGGAAAGCGGTAACCGGCACATTTCCTGGGCGGGTCTTTACAGCTCATGAGATTATACAGGGAGAGAGCATACCAGCGTGCCGTTTTCAGTTTGGGAGACATTATGCACCTGAGTTTTACGCATGGGTTTTTCCACACAGTGAAGGCATATCGGCTGGAACCGGTACTATAGATACATCTGCCGTAAACCGGCATCTGGATAATTTTATAAAGGACAGTGGATTTAATAGAACCGGTAAAAGAAGGGGATATTTCATTCCTGTCTGGGACGGTGGGGTTTATTACAAAAACGGGATTTTCTTTGTAGGCGATGCCGCAGGCCAGGTGCTCCCTATGACTTATGAGGGAATATACTATGCCATGAAGTCAGCAAAATTAGCGGCTGATGCCATAATTAACAATAAACCAAATAATTATAAGAAACACTGGCAGTCAAAATATAAAAAACACTTTATACTGATGAGAGCACTTCAGAATTATTTCTTAAAAACTGATGAAGCAGCCGAAAAACTCGTTTCAATTCACAGCAGGGCTGACATAAGAGAGGCCTCACTTGGTCTGTGGATTCAAAAGAACATGAAATTGAAAGAACTTACGGTTTTAACAACAAAACTACTTAAAAGGTATCTTTTCTCCTGAAAAGTGAGGATTTGAGAAAATTGCAGCCAGACTATGTTTAAGCAATACTTAATTATCTCAGCACTGATTCATTTGATTCTGATTTTAATTTTTATGTTAGTTTATAAAAAGGAAAAGAAACCATGGGAGCCACCCAAAGAAGCTGTAGCCGCAAAGATAATAACAAAGGAGCCGGATGTCCCTGACATAAGCAAAAAAAAGGAGTCGGCAAGAGAAGGAGAGAAGGAGGGAAAGGGGCAAGAGCTGAAAAGCTCTCCTCAGGTCATGAAGAGCGCTCCCCGCAGGGAAACTCAGCTTAAAAAGCCACAAAGAGCTCAAGCTATTCCTCATCACGTTAAACCTCTCACTCAGGCACAGAGACGGCCTGTGGAGAGAGCTGAAAAAGTCCCCGGAGTCGCAGGAGAGACGCCTCAAAAACCCTCCACAGCAAAAACACAATCCGCACAGCCTGAAGCTCCTGAAGAGTCAAAGCCTGTAAAACCGTCTAAAGGGCAAAAACCGTCACCTCCCTCAATGTCAAACCTGTTTGATAAAGACATAATAGCCAAACACGCTCAGAGCGGTACTCAGGGTACAGGACACATATATGGCGCAGAAAGAGACACTGCCTTGTCTTTGGAAACTGAGGATATCAGATTTGAGGGATATATGAGAAAACTAAAGAAAATGATTGAAGCCTCATGGGTATATCCCCCTGATGCTATTAAACGCAGGATAACCGGTGATTTGCAGATAAGTTTTACAATCAACAAAAACGGCACACTTGGCCAGGTCTATGTTATGAGAACCTCAGGAGACCAGAGTCTCGATGAGGCAGCCATGCAGTCTGTCAGAGATGCAGCTCCGTTTTGGCCCCTTCCAGATGATTGGAAAAAGGATTCGTTTACCATAAAAGGACGATTCGTCTATCATATCTATGATATGGACAGAAACCGTTAGGATATACACCGTTAATCTTCTGGCACCTGTTATGTTATACTGTGTGTAACGGTTGTTAAAAAAACAGTAGGAGGCCGGTCAATGAAAAAGACAGCGTTTATATATGATGATATTTTTTTAAGACATGAGATGCCTGAGTTTCATCCTGAGTCAAGTGAGCGGTTGGTGTCAATAGTGAATGCGCTAAAGAACTCTGATATATGGAACTCATTAGTTCACCTAAGCCCGGAGAAATCCTCAATAGGCGATATAGAAGCAATACACACGGACTCTTATATAACTCAACTTCAGCAGATAACCAGAGGGTACCTTGACCCAGATACTTTCATGTCGGAATACACCCTTGAGGCCGCTCTGTATGCGGCAGGCGCGATAATTACAGCGATAAGAAACTGTGCGGCAGGCAACATTGAGCGTGCCTTTTGTGCCGTAAGGCCTCCCGGCCATCATGCCGAGGACAGCAGGGCAATGGGATTTTGTATTTTTAATAATGTAGCAATAGGAGCGCGATTTGCCCAGAAACAGGGCTATAAAAAAGTGTTTATTGTTGATTTTGACGTCCACCACGGTAACGGCACGCAGCACAGTTTCTATAACGATGACACAGTGTTTTACTTTAGCTCGCATCAGTATCCACATTACCCTGGCACAGGAGCTGCATCAGAAACCGGCTCGGGTAAAGGAAAGGGCTTTACCTATAATGTCCCTCTAAGTTATGGTGCAGGGGATAGGGAAATGAAAGAGGCCTATAATGTTACACTTCATAAGCTTGTTGAGTCATTTTCACCGGATATAATACTTGTCTCTTCTGGTTATGATATACATAAAAAAGATCCTCTGGCAGGTTTTGGCGTGACAGATGATGGTATCAGAGACATTGTAAGGGGTATTCTGAGCGCTAAGAATGACATCCCAGTCATATTTACCCTCGAAGGTGGATATAGCCTTGAGGCTCTTGCCTCATCAGTTACAATCACAATGCAGGAACTGTTAAGTTACGAATAAGTCGTGAAATACGAAGGTGTGTTTTACCCTACAGCCAAAGCTTTATTAGTACTGGCTGTTGTATGGATTTCATTTAGAACCATTAATTTTTATACAACCATTGCTCTTGTTAATGACTCTGCGATTTTTGCAAACATTGCCTTTCACATGTTTAAAGGTAAGGTGTTGTATAAGGCGGCTTACGATCATAAACTTCCGCCGATTTTTTTTCTGAATCTCCTTGCGTTGAAACTTGCTGGCCCCTCCGTTAACAGCATATATGCCATGGAGAGGATATTTGCCATTGCTATGGCTATTACATTTTTTTCGATCCTCTTAAAATTTTTCCGTGGCAGCTTTCCAGTTGCTTTAATATTCACATTAGTTTTTTTGCGGCATTTTTACACACCATTGCTGTTTTCATCCGGTAACTACACAGAGGAATATGGCTCAGCGTTTTTACTTATAGGAATTCTGGCCTTGCTTTATTGTATTGACTCCGGTGGTTATAAACAAATTGCACTTTTAGCAGCCTCAGGATTCTTCATGTCCCTTGCTGCATTAACAAAAGAACCTTTCGTTTTTCTGGTTATACCATGGGTAATCTATCTGTTTTTAAAGTTGGATTTGGTCTTTAAGGTAAAAATGCGCTTAGGAATCATTTTTATGTTGGCTTTGCTATTACCTGCACTGATAATTATAGTGTATTTTATGAGAGAGGGGCTCTTTCAGTACCTGTTAGAAGTGATTTCAAATAATCTAGCGTATTCACACTACAACTCCTACGAAAAAACCGGTATAGAGAGCGCGCTCTCAGGCAGTGTCCGCAGTATGAATAAAAATATTTTATTTATAATAACAACCGATGTGTTTTTTGTAGTCGGAGCAACAGGCGCTTTTTCAAAGAGATTCAACAGAGAATACAGCCATATACCTATGCTTTTATTAATCTGGTTTATTATGGGCACTGTAAGTGTAAACCTTGCAAGTACACAATTTTCCCACTACTACCTTCAACTTATTGCACCATTTACCGCAGTTGCCGCTGCCGGAGCTGTTTTTTTAGCGGATGCCCTAAAACGTTATTTTAATTTTACCGCCCGTTTATCTTTCTTTGCCGTTATTGCAGCCTTTACTTTATCTCTCTTTATTTTTGACAGCGCTATGACTTATCAGTTTTACGAAAGAATCACTAAACCTTATGAAAAAAGACAAGAAGATGTCTGTTCATATTACATTAAAAATAACACTACGAGCACTGACTATATATGGGTTCCATCCTACAATAAATATACATACATAGAAAGCGGACGGCTGAGTCCGACGTCATACATATATGTGTTAAATCATCTTTTTATAAATACCTTTAAGAGTAAAGGTACTGAAAAGGCAGAAAATCTCCTTAAAGAGCTAAGAGAAAATCCGCCTAAGTTCATAGTATCAGGTGACATTCAGTACCTTAATGAGCAAGTTCCAGCAGCGGTTACCCGCTGGATTTTTGATAACTACACATTAAAAATAACACTGCATAGATGTCTAATTTTACAGAAAAACTATTGAAGAATATATTTGTATATGCTGATTAATTCACCCCATCCAATGCGAGGTTTAACATTATAACGTTAACAACGGGGTCTCCAAAAATTCCAACCCCACGTCCCTCGACGCTTACACACTCTTTCCCAAAAACTCCTTCAATTCATCCACCGAGCCGACTTTTTTGATAATGTTTTTAAACTCATCCAATTTATCTACAGTATTTATCGCCCTGACTATATTCATTATCTCAAGTCCTGATAACCCAAATTTAAGTTCAAGTCCTAATTCAATTCCTTCAAGTAACCCCTTACGCTCACCTTCAAGTAACCCCTCCTGATAAATATCACTCTCTCTCACATCAATCGTTATAGGCATTTTACTTACCTCCATTTTAACTTTAGGATACAATTTACGTAAATCAGAAAGAATAAGCAGCTTTCTGATATAATTTTCTCTTTCCTTAGGCGATAGCAGCGCAGTCAGTTTATCAAGAATACTTTTTATTGTAACATCCACATCATTGGTGTTACAAAGTATCGCTAATACAATATCTTCGGGACTATCGCTGGCTATAAGCTGGCTGCAATCAATCTCCCGGATATCAACCACTTTGTAGGAGTATTTTATATACTCGTTTTCCATATGATTTTGCATGTTCAGGGGAGCACTACCGACATAAAGCAATATCTGTATCGGTAATATCTTATGTTGGTTAAAGATGAACCCTGAATATAGATAGAACCGTTGCAGCATATTATTTTCATTTCTGCCTTGCACCTCAGTATGTATCAGTTTTCCGTCAGATACCTCCATCACCAAATCGGGCTCCCTTAATTGAATATCCGGGAACTGGACATCTATAAATTTACACGTGTCATACCCTGTAAGGATTTTAAGAAATACTTTTGGCATATCCTTTAAAATATCTTTCAATGTAACATCATACTTTTGGTGCATCATGCCTCTCCAAAATATCAATGATAACATTATACTAACATAGCGGTTTGAGGAAAATACAATTATCCACACTCCAACTATAATGAAAAATAACCATATTTTAAAGATAAGAATTATCGGAGTTGAATCTTAAAGACAAAATAAGTTATCATTTAAGACACAATGCTAACAAGGTTTTCAACAACAGGAATAGGGAGTTTGCCTCATAACAACGCAACGGATGGGTGCTCTTTAGTATTAAACAGCTTTGATATACCGTTTTGGCCTCAGTTACCGCAGACCTCGTTTATGGAAACTATGGTTGCCCAGTATTCGGAGGGGCTGCCTTTTCTTGAAATTGACGCTGTTAAAGAACAATACATTATAAAAAGAAAGTTGCAGGATGAATTAAATACTTTTTACGAAAAATACTCTGAAAACCCCTCTGTTGCCATCTCTGAGAATAATGCTGCCGGTTTTCACAAGATGATTGGATTATTAAAAACGAAAGAGCGGTTTAACACTTTGAAAGGGCATGTGACAGGCCCCCTTACTTTTACTCTGGGAATAAAAGACGAGGAGGGGAGGTTTCTGTTCTTTGACGAGGAGTTAAGAGAAATAGCCCTTATGTTGCTTGTTGGGAAAGTCAAGTGGCAGGTGGATATCTTAAAAGAGTTTGCGGATAATGTGGTAATATTTATAGATGAGCCTATTTTTGCGGCAATAGGCAGCAGCGCATATCTCGGTGTTTCAACCGAGGAGGCAGGCAGGCTTATAACAGAAATTGTAACCGGTGTTCAGTCGGCTGGTGCAATAGCCGGTATTCACACCTGCGGCAAGTGCGACTGGGATATTGTCTTTGACGCAAAGCCTGATATTGTTAATTTTGACTCTTATGCCTTCTTTGACACTATTGCAATGTATCACGAAAGAATTAAGAAATATCTTTCCGATGGCGGCACTCTAGCGTGGGGCATGGTACCCACTACAAACTTTATCAACTACGAGGATGAAAGCAGCATAATCAAGAAATTTGACGAGAGATTAAACTCTCTGTCTAAACATGTGGATAGAGACCTGGTGTTGTCACACCTGATGCTTACTCCCTCATGCGGCACCGGCGCTCTGACTGTCCCTGAAGCTGAAAAGGTTTTTAGGCTGCTTAAGGCATTAAAGGGGCATCTTGTTGAAACTTATGGAAACTAATGGCAGGCGTGTTTATATCATTTGAGGGCACTGACGGCTCCGGTAAATCAACGCAGGTTAAGTTGGTTGCTGAGGCTTTGAGGAAAGTAAGCGGTTTGGATGTTGTGGAAACGTTTGAGCCCGGAGGAACAGAAATCGGTATGAGAATAAGGGAAATCCTCCTTAATCCAAAAACCGTCAACATGTCGCCAATTACAGAGCTGATGCTCTTTTACGCAGCACGCGCTCAGCACGTGGCAGAGGTGATACAACCGGCTTTACGGCGCGGTGCTTACGTTATTACGGATAGATTCATCGATTCCACCTTTGCCTACCAGTCCTATGGGCGCGGTATAAACCCGGAACTCATTAAGCAGCTTGATGCACTTATACTAAAGGGATTTAAACCCGACCTTACAATTGTTATAGACCTTGACGTTTCTATAGGGCTAAACAGAAAGAAGGCAGCATCAAAAGCGGACAGACTTGAAATGGAGGAGTTATTGTTTCATGAAAGAGTACGGGAGGGGTTTTTGGATTTATCCAAAGCTGAACCGCTTAGAGTTAAAGTCCTTGACGGTGCTTTGCCTGTTGAAACACTCACCAAACGTATTGTTGAGACTATAAAGGAGAGGTGCAATTGCCTTTAGGGTATTTTATACCAAGTAGCAGTCTGAAGGATAACAAGGCGGCAAGGAGAAAGCGACGCAGGCGTACTTTTAGTACGTTGAGGAGCTTTTGACGATGCCAACGAAGTTAGTCGATAGAATGCCGCTTGGTCTTATAGGACATGAAAGAGCAGCATATATGCTTACCTCTATGCTAAGAAGCGGAAAGGTGGCGTCATCCTTTCTCTTTTACGGTCCTGCCGGTACAGGAAAAACATTTGCAGCTTTTGCGTTTTTAAAATCAATGAATTGTAAAGTCAAAGGGCCTGTGGATTTCTGCGGCACCTGCTCCTCGTGTGTTAATGTGGATAAACGTGTTCATCCTGACTTAAAAGTAACAGCCTTTGATGAAAGTATTATAAAGATTGAGGAAATAAGGGAAATAGAGAACTTCTTAGCTACAACCTCCATGCAATGGGCTCAGAAGTGCCTTATAGTGGAAAATGCCGATATGATGAATGAGGCATCGGCTAACGCTTTTCTAAAGACCCTTGAGGAACCGCCGGCAGGGTGCGTTATAGTGCTCATAACCTCAAAAGAGGAGGCACTGCCTGACACCATACGCTCAAGATGTCTGAAAATCCCCTTTTGTCCGCTAAACCCATCTGATATGCTAAAGGTTGCATCTGAGGCAGGTGAGCACCCTGATGAAATCCAGCTCAGACTCTCTCAGGGAGACATCGGGAAAGCCCTTGATGCCGGCATAGTGCCAAAAAGAAACAACGACTATTTGATTTTTTCTAAGATGTTTACCGGTGCCCAAAAACCAATTTCAAAACATGAAACGCTTAAGACCAGAGACGACATGCTTAAGTGGTTACAGTCTGCACTGGTTTTTCTCAGAGACATTTCCATTCTGAAATGCGATGTGAACTCCCCATACGTGGTTAACTCTGATATGAGAGAACAACTTGTTAAACTCACTGCCCAGGTAGATATAGGCAGTGTGCTGGACACTTTTCAAAGGCTTCTTGAGTTGTCTAATTACTTTGTACTGAATCTTAATGTTGGTGTTACCTTTAACTATGTCTATTCGGTTTTAGGTGCTTTATCAAAACAAAGCCAGGTTTATAAGGAGTTGATATAAAATGCCTGATGTGATAGGAATACGTTTTAAGAAATGTGGAAAGATTTATGACTACGAAGTGGATGCAATGCCAGTGTCAATAGGTGACCTGGTCGTAGTGGAGTCAAACTTCGGTCTAGCAATAGGAAGTGTGGTGACAGAGACAAAGAGTGTGGAAAATCCTCAAAAGGAACTTAAAAAAGTGCTAAGAAGCGCTACTGAGGAGGATTTAAGGGCAAAAGCCGACAATGACAGCATAGAGAAAGAGGCAAGAGAGTATTGCCAGCAACGAATTATTGCGCGTGAGCTTCCAATGAAACTTGTGCTTACGGAGTCAACTTTGGACAGAAAGCGGATAGTGTTTTATTTCACAGCAGATGGGCGAATTGATTTCAGAGAGCTGGTAAAAGACCTTGCCTCACGCTTTAGAACCCGGATAGAGATGCGCCAGATTGGGGTCAGGGATGAGACAAAAGTGATAGGAGGTCTTGGCATATGCGGCCGTGAGGTTTGCTGTAACTGTTTTCTTTCCAGTTTTGCCCCTATTTCCATACGGATGGCTAAGAGTCAGGATTTGGTGCTAAACCCTGGAAAGCTCTCCGGTCTATGTGGACGGTTGATGTGTTGTTTGGGTTTTGAGGTTGATAGCGGGGCAGAACCAACCGGAGACGTAATCGAGCTTCGGGATGATGGCACAACAGGAATAACAGCAGTGATTGACGGGAAAAGTCTTTCTACAGAGACCATCGAAGACGCCTCGATACTTGCCTTTTTAGAAAAAAAAATAAAAACAGAAAAACCGCCGCATAAATATAATAAAGGCAACCAGCAGGAGGTTGATGCACAGCAGCAGGCGCCAGAACAAACATCACCCTCCAACAAAGAAGCGGCACAGCCTGCTATGGAACAAAAACCTGCTGCAGGCAGAGATCAGGAACAAAAGCGCTTTGACCCTAACAAAAGAAGATTTCATAAAAAGGTTCCATACTCAAAACCTGTAGGCACAGACACCGCAGAGACAGCCTCTTCACAAGAAGGGGCAGCAGTAACTCCAGCTCAGAGCAACGGACAGCAGGATAATGCGGAGAGAAAAAAGAAATTTCACTTTAAAAAACACAAGAAAATACCGCCAAAACCTGAATGATTATAAATTGGAGATAAACTCTTATGCCAGATAGATTTTACATAACAACTCCTATCTACTATGTAAACGACATCCCGCACATTGGGCATGCCTATACCACAGTGGCAGCCGATATTGCGGCAAGATTCCACCGCATGGCGGGAGCCGATGTGTTTTTCCTGACAGGTACAGACGAACATGGCCAGAAAGTGCTTCAGGCGGCAGAACTACGCGGTGTCTCTCCCAAAGACCACACAGACATGATGTGCAAAAATTTTAAAAAACTCTGGACGGCTCTGGATATTACTAATGATGCTTTTATAAGGACAACCGACAAAGAGCACTCAGATACAGTCAGGGAGATGCTGCAGAGACTTTACGACTGCGGTGAAATAGTTAAGCGCACATATGAGGGCTCATATTGCACACACGATGAGCGGTTTTGGACAGATAAGGAAGTGATAGACGGCAACTGCCCGGACTGCTTAAGACCAGTTGAAACAATAAAAGAAGACAATTACTTTTTCTTAATGTCTAAATATCAGGACAGTCTGATAGAGCATATAAACAAAAATTCCGGCTTCATAAGGCCTGAGTCGAGAAAAAATGAGGTGCTGGGCTTTTTGAGATCTAATCCTCTTGGGGATTTGTGTATCTCAAGGCCAAAAAAGAGGCTTTCGTGGGGCATTCCGTTACCATTTGACGAAACTTACGTAACGTATGTGTGGTTTGATGCCCTGCTGAACTACTATTCAGCCGCCGGTTATTTAGCTAAGGAGCATAATCAAACCTACTGGTGGCCTGCTGATTGCCATATCGTAGGGAAAGACATCGTTACAACTCATGCCGTTTATTGGCCTGCCATGCTAATGGCATTAAAACTTCCACTGCCTGAGATGATTTTTGCTCACGGTTGGTGGACAATTGACGGCAAGAAAATGTCCAAGTCTGTCGGTAACGTGGTTGATCCGCTTGCGGTCACAGAAACTTACGGCGTGGATGCTTTCAGGTATTTTTTAATGCGGGAGGTAACGTTTGGCCTTGACGGCGATTATTCTGAAAGCGCACTAATAAAGAGATTTGACACCGAGTTGGCAAACGATCTCGGAAATCTGGTTAACAGGTCATTTGCCATGCTGAGTAAATATTTTAATGGGATAGTTCCTGAGACTAGTGAATTTGATATTGAGCTAAAAGACCTTGCCGAGGGAATTTCAGAGCGTTTGAAAGAGCACTTAAAAGTGCTTTCATTTAATAAGGCCCTCGATGCGGTTTGGGAGCTGGTCTCCTTTTTAAATAAATACATTGACTCAAACAAGCCTTGGGTGCTTGCCAAAGACACTAGCTCAGCACAAAAGCTTGCTGTTGTAATGTACTCACTGGTTGAGGGAATACGGTTTATATCTGTGTATTTGTACCCGTTTATGCCAAAATTTGGAGAGCGTCTTTACAGCCACATAACCGGAGAGCCGCTTGGTTCGGAAAGAAATATTAATGAAAAATTGAAATGGGGAACGCTTAAAGCCGGGTCGCTGGTAACGACTATAGAGCAACTGTTCCCCAAAATAGAAAACGAAAGGAAAGGGAAAGTGGAAGATACGAACATAGAGGTTTCGGAAAAAACAGATGATCTTATAAGCATAGATGATTTTGCAAAGGTTAAACTAAAAGTCGGAAAGATTTTATCAGCAGAGCCTGTACCAAAATCCAATAAACTGATAAAACTGAGTGTGGATACCGGTGAGATACGGCAGGTGGTGGCAGGGATTGGCAAGCATTACAAAGCCGAGGAGTTAGTAGGAAAAACCGTCATAGTCGTAGCCAATCTAAAGCCAGCAAAGCTCATGGGTGTGGAATCTCATGGGATGGTTCTTGCCGCCTCAGAAGGCGATACTCTGAGACTAGTAACCCCGGATGGTGAACTGCCCGCTGGGTCAGTTGTAAAATAAGGTATGATAGTAAAATGGACATCAAAGTCATGTAAAATAAAAGACAGAGAGTTTATCGTTGCCATCCTCGACGTTTGAAAACTGGCTGGAGGGTCGTTATATAAGTCAACTAAGGCAACTTGTAGCAGCATCAAGAAATCCCTCCTCACTCGTTCCAGGATTGGCAAACATGTGCGTTATTCCGTTTGCCAATAACTGCTCTGGTTAAAAATCAAGCTGTTACGGAATACTAAAGATGAGCAATATTTATGTCAATGATATTTCCTTGATAACACGTGTATTTATATAGATTCCTGGCAAAAATCGTTTTTATATGTGTAACATATACCACAATTACGTTTATGGCATTGATTTTTGCTGCAAACTCTTTTTTGTTGCAAAATATGTAATAATATCAGAAGCACATTATGAATAACGATTTGAAAACAGGAAACAACATAAGTCAAATACAGCAGGTGTTGATATATACCATGGTGTTAAACCTGACGGTATCAGCCTTTAAAATAATCTTCGGCATGATGACTCATTCGGTGTCTATATATTCGGATGGATTTCATTCGGTTTTTGACGGTCTTTCAAATGTGGTAGGATTAGTTGGTCTGCGATTTGCCTACAACCCGCCTGACAGTGAACACCCTTATGGCCACAAGAAAGTGGAGATTCTTCTTACTGTTGTAATATCGCTTATGATGTTTTTTGCGTGTTTTGAGATTTTTAAAGATGTTTATGGAGCGCTCACTGGGAAAATGCCACAGTTAAAGATTTCGTTTGAGACTTTTATCGTAATGGGTGCCACCCTTGCTGTAAATGTATTTGTCTGCATATATGAAAAAAGGATGGGACAAAAACTTAACAGTGATTTTCTGGTAGCCGACTCGGCACACACTAAAAGCGACATATATGTGACCTGTGGTGTATTAGTTGGCCTTGTTTTGTCAAAACTGGGATTGCGCCATGTTGACCCTGTGGTAGGTGCCGTGGTTGGTTTGATGGTAGCGTGGTCTGGGCTGGAAATTCTGAGGTCAACGATAAGTGTGCTTATTGATGCTAATCAAATTGACACAAAGCTGTTGTCTGAAATTTCCTGTAAGATTGAAAGTGTTGTCGGCTGCCACAAGATTAGGACCCGCGGGGCAAGAGGCAACGTGTTTGTTGACTTACATATAGTCGTTGAACCCGATCTAACTGTGGCAGAAGGACATGAAATCGCACATAAGGTTGTTAACGCTATAAAAAATGAAATGGATGGCGTTGCAGATGTTGTTGTTCACGTTGAACCCGCTAAAAAAACTTGACAAACGGTTAAAAGGTATCGTAAACTTTTCTTATGGTTGTTTCAGTTGATATAGTGAGAATAAATATAACAGGGCTATGCCGACTATGTGAGTTTCTGCGGCCCGAACAAGGAGTGCTATCAGTGTAGGTAATTAAAGAATACTGTTAAATAGATAGTTAGTTAATGAAGGGCTGCGGCATATATATAAAACCGCAGCTCTTTTTTTGTTTTGTATTAATTTTTTATAAGGAGGTAAAGAGTTGAAGAATATGCCTGCAGAAAAATACCGTCCATATAAGGCGGTTAATTTAACTGAGCGTATGTGGCCGTCACAGTTACTGGAAAAAGCGCCTGTTTGGTGTGCCGTTGATCTTAGGGATGGCAATCAGGCATTGCCATCCCCTATGGAAATACAAGCAAAACTTGCCATGTTTAAGCTGCTTACAGAGATTGGGTTTAAAGAAATAGAGGTAAGTTTTCCATCAGCCTCAAGGGTTGATTTTGAGTTTACCCGCTATTTGATTGAAAATAACCTGATTCCGGATGACGTAACTATTCAGGTAATTACACAGGCTCGTGAACACCTGATTAAGAAAACCTTTGAGGCTATAGAGGGAGCAAAGCGGGTGATAGTGCATCTTTACAATTCCACATCTGAGTTGCAACGCAGAGTGGTTTTTAAAAAGAGCCGTAGTGAGATTATTGCTCTGGCTACAGAAGGGGTAAAATGTATAAAAAATGAGTCCTTAAAGTACAGAGATACGGAATTTGTGTTTGAGTACTCACCGGAGAGTTTCACCGCTACGGAGCCTGAGTTTGCCCTTGAAATCTGTATGGAGGTTATGAATGTCTGGCAGCCGGATATTGCAAAAAAAATGATAATAAACTTACCATCTACAGTTGAAGGGTCATCTCCTAACGTCTATGCCGATACGATTGAGTGGTTCATTAAAAACATGGGGACTGCTAACGCTCAAAAATCCATAATAAGCGTTCATACCCATAACGACAGAGGAACGGCTGTTGCTGCAACAGAGCTTGCACTGTTGGCAGGCGCAGAGAGGGTAGAGGGCACACTGTTTGGTAATGGAGAGCGCACAGGAAACGTGGATATTATCACTGTTGCACTTAATATGTTTACACAAGGCGTTAATCCGCATCTTGACATAGGTGACATTAACCATATCGTTAAGACGTATGAGCACTGTACCGGCATGAACGTACACAGCCGTCATCCGTATGCAGGCGGACTGGTCTTCACAGCATTTTCCGGCTCCCATCAGGATGCTATAAATAAAGGGATGAAGGCTTTAAAAGAAAGTAATTCAACCTTTTGGGAGGTACCATACATTCCCATAGACCCCTCTGACATTGGGAAAACTTATGAATCAATCATAAGAATAAACAGCCAGTCCGGTAAGGGAGGCATAGCCTACATTATGGAGGAGTTTGGATTTAAGATTCCAAAAGAGATGCAGCCGGAGTTTGCAGCGATTATCCAAAAAATATCAGAAGAGACCGGAAAAGAAATCAATGCTGACACTGTTTGGGATAGTTTTGAAAAGCACTACCTTAACCTGAAATCTCCGTTTGAGCTTATAAAATGTAATATAACGGAGTCACAGAAGGAGGACAAAGGTTCTATAGCGTTTCCGTCAGCAGTGGATGCTTGTGTTAAGATTAACAGCAAGCAGGTACATATCTCAGGACAGGGTAATGGTCCTGTAGATGCCTTCTGTAACGCTATAAGAGAGGAGACATCAACAGTGTTTAATCTCATTGGCTATCACGAACATGCGTTGGAAAGAGGTTCAACCTCACGTGCGGCTGCTTACATTCAGCTTGAAAATGACAAAGGGCAGAAGGCCTTTGGCGCAGGTGTTGATACCAATATCAGCATAGCATCAATTAAGGCTATCATCAGTTGTCTTAACAAGCTGGAATAATACAAAAGGGTAGGGGGGATGAAAGAACTCTCCTTAAGAGTTTCCACCCTCGTGCCCTGTTCTTTGACTCTTTGACAATGTTTCATTTTGAAATAGTTTTTTGATGGGGCAATTCGGCGTCTTGACAAAAGTTGTAATCTTTGTTTAAACTTTTTGAACAAAGGCGGTGTAAAGAAAAACTAACACCAAGTGTTAAGGGTGGTTTATGGCAGATGTAGCAGAGATGAAAAGCGTGCTTGTAGTAGATGACAATTCAGAGGTGAGGGAATTGATGGAGGAGATACTTACCGGCTCAGGGTTTAGTGTTTCTGTGGCTTCAAATGGGCAGACTGCCATTGAATTAGCACGTGACTACGATTATGATGTCGTGGTTTTGGATATGGTGATGCCAAAGATGAGGGGACAGTATGTTCTTTCAGAGTTGAAACGCAACAAACCTTTTTTGAAAGTAATAGTTATAACTGGTTTTGCCACAATAGAAAATGCCGTTGAAGCCATAAAGTGCGGCGCAAGCGATTATGTTACAAAGCCATTCAATGTCGAATCTTTTTTAACTGTAATTCGCCGTGTGATAGAGGAGTCCTCCTTTGAAAAAGAAGTAGGTGAACTTGAAATGGACAAGATACTGATGTCTCTGTCAAATCCCATAAGGCGCAATGCGATTAAAGTTCTATACCGGAAAAAAGCAGCCCGCTTTATGGAACTTAACAGAGAACTCTCACTGTATGACCACACAAAACTGGTGTTCCATCTTAAAATTCTTAAAGAAGCTAATATAATTTCCCAGGATGTAAACAAAGCCTATCTTCTTACTGATGCTGGCCAGAAAGTATATCAAAGCCTCCTTATTCTTGAAAAATATCTCGTATCATTTGAAACGCCACAATTTATGTGAAGCATACTCCACAACATGTCACTTTTTTAGAATAAGATTTATCTTGTTTTGAACCCTTTCCTTGTATTATCCTAATTATAAGGCAATATCATAATTAAGTTTAGAGGAGATTATAAGGAAAAATGGGAGCAGCTTCTAAAAAAAAACCTACCCTAAAAAAGCGCCTATGTACCTTTGTAATGGAATCAGTGTCGGAGCGACCTCCATGTTCCGATATTTGTGCCATAAACCGGCTGCTCCCATCCCACCATATAGCCCAAAGTAATAATACCGGTCTGTCTTATTTACACAGGGGGTAAGACAGGCTGGTGTTATGCTGGGCAACTCTCATACTACCTAAATAAGTGTCAAAACAGTAAATTAGCAACTAAATAAACCACAATCAACTCATATCAGGATTTTTAAATTTATCTGCGGTTAAAACTCTTTTTTGATGGTTATGATTAGAAAAACGACAGGATTTTTAAGGAAATGGCAGTGCCATTTCCCTAAAAATCCTTTATAGTTTATCTTTCCTTTACTATCTTATATGAATAGTGGTGCTAAAACGAGTGTGATAGTGGAAAGGAGTTTAATCAATACGTGAAGTGAGGGGCCAGCGGTATCTTTAAAAGGATCACCAACAGTATCACCGGCAACAGCGGCCTTGTGGGTCAAAGAACCCTTACCGCCCATGTTTCCGGCTTCGATGAATTTCTTAGCATTATCCCAGGCACCGCCCGCATTATTGAAAAACGTTGCCATAAGAATTCCGGCAATTGTTCCAACCATAATAAGAGCGGCTACTGCCTCTGCGCCCTTTCCAACCTGCTTAAATACCAATCCAACAATAATCGGGCTAAGGGTTGCAACAAGACCAGGTAAAATCATCTGCTTAAGTGCGCCCTTTGTTACGATGTCAACACAACGGCCGTAATCAGGTTTCTCGGTGCCTTTCAAAATACCAGGCTTTTCCCTGAACTGGTCTCTTACGTCTTGAATAACGTAATAAGCTGCTGTGCCTACTGCTTTAACGGCAAGAGCTGAGAATATAAACACAAGGGCTGCGCCAAGAAGCGCTCCAACAAACACTACTGGTTCAGCCAAATCCACTGACTTTATTTCATGTCCATAGTTAGTAACCTCATCAAGGTATGCTCTGAAGAGCAAGAATGCAGCAAGGGCTGCTGAGCCGATAGCATAACCCTTTGTGAGCGCCTTTGTGGTGTTACCGGCTGCGTCAAGCTTGTCTGTTCTGTTTCTTACGTCCTCCGGCTGGTCGCTCATTTCTATAATACCACCGGCATTGTCAGATATAGGACCAAAGGTATCCATAGCTAAAACATAAGCGGCTGGTCCAAGCATTCCCATCGTAGCAACTGCAGTCCCAAAAATTCCAGCATTTGGGAACCCGGAATGTAGCCCAAGGTAGTAGGCTATCAACAGGGAGGCTGAAATAGCAATAGCCGTAGGCGCTGTACATTCAAGTCCTATTGCCACACCAGTTATGATATTGGTAGCAGGACCGGTCTGGCTTGACTCGGCTATGGAGCGAACCGGCCTGAACCTGAACTCAGTGTAGTACTCAGTTATATATATAAAGACAACTGAGGTCAGCACACCGACAACTCCGGCAAAAAAGAGGTATATCCATGCGTTGGGGTACTCAGGAAGGTAAAAGAGAAGTCTGCTTGCCACACCAAGACCTATGATGGCCAGAAATACGGTCACATAGTAACCCCTGTTAAGGCCTGCCATAGGTTCCTCGTCTTCTCTGATTTTAACAAACAAAACGCCCACTATTGACGCTATTATGCCGAAAGCTCTGGCCAGCAGCGGAAACATCATAACGCCGATAATCCAAAGCGGGTCTACGCCCGGTATGCCTTTTGCCATAACGGCAGCCAAAATCATAGCTCCGATGTTTTCAGCGGCAGTGGACTCAAAGAGGTCGGCGCCACGGCCTGCACAGTCGCCTACGTTGTCACCAACGAGGTCTGCAATAACGGCAGGGTTTCTCGGATCATCCTCAGGAATTCCAGCCTCTACCTTTCCAACAAGGTCTGCTCCAACATCGGCAGCCTTAGTGTAAATACCACCGCCCAACTGGGCAAATAAAGCCACAAACGAGGCACCAAAACCATATCCTACTATCATAAAGGGGATTTTAGTGGCCTCCACATTTGCAAATGATTTAACCAGCACATAAAGTCCCGTAACACCGAGCAGGCTCATGCAAACCACCATAAGGCCTGATACAGCGCCGCCTCTGAGGGCAATCTGAAGAGCATCGTTTACACTGGTGCGTGCTGCCGCAGCAGTTCTGATGTTACTCCTTATACTGACCCACATGCCAATGAATCCGGCAAACAATGAACATATCGCCCCGAAGACAAAGGATAAGGTTATCCATATGGCCAGCTCAACACTTGATGACACAGGGTCAAAACTCTGATGTTGTCTTACAGCCCCGTAGCCTATAAATAAAACTACAGCAAACACCAATGCAAGTATTATTATCGTTTGATACTGCCTTTTTAAAAAAGCATTTGCACCCTCTCTTATGGCATCCGATATAGCCCTCATGTTATCCGTGCCGTCATCTTTTGCTAAAACCCATTTGGCGAACATGAAAGCTACGACAATGCCAATGATGCTGATACCGAATATCAGCGCCAGCAAGACATTTTCCATAACTCCTTAATCTCCTTGACGTTTTTTTATATATATTTGCCACACAATGTGCGGCCTATTCTAACCGGTTTTACCTGCCAGCAACAACAAAGCCGCCGCTATACACTGACCATTTGTTTGCCCCGGGATGGCTATCCACATATAACTATATCATAACCCCTTGTACTGCCGACACACCGACAGGTCAACCGGAATGTGGTTAAAAACCATAATCTGGGATTATATACCTTTTAAGGATTATTGTCAAGTTTTTTTAATGAATACCCTGCTGGTTTTGTAATCGGTAAAAAAGGGGTGATCGTCCCACCATGATTTCATCTTCATTTCATAGAGAAAATAAGCAAATTGCTCAGGATAGTGTTTCACATATCTGCTCACCACAGCCAGGTACTTATCCAGAAGGGTTTCAGATGTGTCATTTTCTGAAACATCTATAGGAGGTTCTACAACCATCTTTGCTATGCCATCTCTGAGGTCAATGAGAAACACAGGCAACAGCGCAGTACCTGTTTTAATGGCAAGTTTGAAGGGGGATATATTAAAGTTAACGGTGCGTCCCAGAAATGATGCTTGTACCCACTTTCTGCCTCCTCGACCGGTTGCAGGAAACAGTACGAACTCATTTCTTTGCAAAGCAAGTATGATATCTCTCATAGACATGTTTCTTAAACCGTTTTTATCTCCAACTGGGATGCTTGCGTTTATGAAATTCACAGGCATAAGTTTTTCCACGGCCTGAAATTTGGCCTCATTAGCATACCAGAAAAACCCTTTTCTGCCCACAGTTGGAGGGTCCCCCTGAATGGCTACCTGGTTAACCCGATAGCCTCTGTATCCAAGTGCCGGCATAGACATCATATATGGTCCAAAATGAGAATTCAATAAAAGTGCTCCCCTGTTTCCTCTGAGAGCGTTATCAAGATGCTCTGCCCCCTCAATTGCAACATAGTCGTCAACATTACTGCTGTTGATTTTTTGTAAATAACAGAGTTTTGCCCATGAGTTCAGTTGGGTTTGAAATACAACATGCAACGTCTCCCGCATATTACAAGTTTCATCTATCAAGCCTGATTTAAAAAGCTCCTCAAGTGTGACAAGCTTACGCTGTCTGTTTGACGCCATTTGTAAGCGCGCTAAAAGCGACATCACTGCATTGATAAACGCAACCGGAAGCTCTGAAAAAACTAATCTCAAATACCTCCAGTAAAGCCACTTTAAAAAAGCGACAGGGTTCAAAAAGCCTTTTATTGTTTGAAGATATGCCATCGTCGTATATTTTATAACAAAACCTGCAATTTAATGCAAATATTTTATAGAAAAAAATCAACTACAATAACCTTGGAAAGGGATTGACACCTTTTAACAAGTAGATATAGCATATATAGCAGAGGAGCAGCAAGAATTAAATCTGAAATTTAGCCGGATATAGTTTTTTAGAAATAAAACAGTTGGCCACTAAGGAGGATAATGTAATGAACAGAATTAAGATACTTTTGTACATTATTGTATTAGCTGCAATTGTTTATATGCCGGAATCTGCTTTGTCTGAAATGACAGAGCCCCCACCTCCACAAGTAAGAGGCACAGTGGATATTGATTCAATGATAAAACAGGTAAAGGCCTCGCCCACGGATCAGTCAAATATGAAGCAACGTATGGACACTCTTACCCTTTGGGCACAAAGCATGATGACAAAGGGAGTCAGCGTTGACAGTGTGCTTCCACAGCAAAAGGGCAGGGGACTTGAATCACTTTCGCAAGAAAATCCCTCTGAGGCTTGTAAGATGATTGATGCCATATATGCCGATGTAGAGAAATTTATCGGCGGCAGCGGAGACACTACCAAATCTGTATCAGCGCAGAGTCCTCCCCCCAATGCCCCCGCAAAAGACGATATTTCTAACCTGCTAATACAGAGTAAGACACAGAGCACCACGGCTGAAAACCTCAACGCACGTATTGCTGTCCTGAGCCTCTGGGCACAGTCTATGGTGGCACGCGGTGTTAACATAGATAGTGTGTTTTCAAAGGAGAAATCACACCGGCTTGATGATTTACGCAAAAGCAGCCCTGCCGATGCCGCAGCACTTCTTGATACCATACTAAAAGAGCTTGACAAATTCTTAAGCTCACACCCTGAGCAAACTACCGGTTCAGTCAAAAGCCCCATGGGAAATCCCACATCTATGATGTTACAGGATGAGATAGATAAGATAAGAAAAGAGGTCAAAACATCACAAACGAATTCATCCAATGTAAAAACACGTGCTATAGCCCTAAAATCATGGGCAGAATCACTTTCCGGGAAAAACAAGTATGCCGACAAGATATACACAATAGAGACCGGTTTGTTTATCATGGTGCAGCAAAGAGAAAACCCTGAGAAAGCCTACGGTCTTGTGGATAAGACATTTGCCGATTTGGAGCGGGCAGTGGATCCCAAAACTGACTGGAATGCAGTAAAAGCTGAAAAACACGCACCGCAAGCAAAAAAATTCGTGCCTGCAGTATTGTCTGTCAATGCCGCTGAGGCCAGAGTGTCAGAGAGCGTGCCCCGGTATGCAACAGGCGCTCTTGTCACAAACTTTTCTACGGCATTTGACTCCGAAACGGTACGGGTCGTAAATGGTAAGATTAATCTAAGCGTCGGCTCAGTGCCTGTAATTGTTGAAACATCGGCAAATGCCGGAGCAACCTGTACGGCAACAGCAAATGGTTCACCGTTTGGGATTTTGGATGTAGAGGAGAGGCTTGACAGGTTAAATTCGGATTTTTATGCAGGGAAATTTGCTAGTGATGTTGGTTATAAGTGGATGCGTTTTTTGGGGCCTCCCTCTGCCCAGTATATGATATACCTGAGGGGCGGCATGAACTTACAAGCCGGCGAGGCCTACTTAACACAATTAAACACTCTCTATGAAAACGCAATGAATCGCGGTGTCAGTGTACTCGTTACAATTAATCCCAGCACCGGCGATGCCAGACCGCCGCAGAAGGCAGGCGTGTTTACACAGGCTGACGTCTCAGGTTATTCTGAGTTTCTGAGAGCCCTTATCCGTAAGCTTCCAAAGGTCAAACACTTTACGATGGAGACCGAGGTTGACGCCTCATGGAAACCAGCCGACTATGCCCTTGCACTTGCCACTACAAAGAAAGTCTTTAATCAGCAATGCCCTGACTGCAAGCTTTACACCGGAGGGTACATAAACCCTGAAGGCACTTTCTTTGAAGAGGTGTTTGACAATCTTAAAAAACTAAACGCTAAAAACTCCTTTGATGCCTTTGGACTTTGGCACGCTTTTGACATGTTTCTTGGCGTAAAACGTGGCGGTATTGATAAGTTTGAACTCATAAAAACTCAATACAAAAAAAGCAGGGAATTGCTTAACCGTTACGGATATGCCAATATGCCAGTATTTTTGGGTGAGACAAGCTATCCATGCGATACCCATAATCCATTTACAAAGGGTTATTCGGAGACTAACCAGGCGGCAAATCTCGTTAAAACCTACGCTACAGTGATTAGCCTCGGAGCTTTCAGGGTTTTTTGGTCTAATATTCACGACTACCATTTTTATGCGGGAGGCTACAGCATTTTTGACTTCTCAGGCCTTATCAATAACCCGGAAAACGACGGGTTATCCTCAAAGAAGTTAGCCTACTACTCATATAAAAACCTTGCTCAGAAGCTCAGTTGTTTTGAGGCGGCAAAAACATCTGAGGTCAACGCAGGCCCTGGTGTGACTGCGTACAGGTTTGAAAAAGGTGGAAAGGAGCTTTATATTGTATGGGCAAACAATGCCGATTAACCCTAAACCTGAGTGCTGAGACATGTATGAATTCATAAAAATTAGATTACGTTTCTCAGACGAAAAGACTTTTTTGGAGACATTTTTACTTCTTTATGCCTTCGTATCAGCTGTGTTTTTTCTGTTTACTCCTTACGCGCTCATTCCTGTAATATTGATTCCTGTACTGTTTTTAACGATACTTAAGCCTGAGATATTTCTTGCCCTTACGTTTCTAACCGTTTATATTCAGCACACGGCGCTTAAATTCATGTTTGCCGCAGGGGACATAATGGAGTATCCCGTTTACCTGATTTTTTTATTTTTAACACTAATTTCATGGGTATTAAAAAAGGCCATAAACAAAGAGACAAAGAGACAGACCACTCCGCTTGATGCACCTCTTTTGATTATTTTTTTGGTTGAAACGTTAACTTTGTTATGGACACCAAATCTGGAGCTTGGGCTGCACTTCTTTGCCATGTTTACCTGTAATGCCATCACATTTTATCTTATTACGGCTATTGTTAATGATGAGAAATCCCTAAGAAATGCAGTTATCACAATTGCTGTTTCCACATTCATAATTATAATTTCCGTGGTGGTTTCAAAGTACTATGCTAAAAGAATAGATATGACTTTGGCTAAGGGTATAACCCTTGGTTTTTTTGGAATCGAGCAGGTGGACAAAAGACCTATGGGACTTGCCGGAGGGCCGCCATCTTCTGAGCTTATTGTAATGGTCATAATGGTCTTTGCTCCGATTGGTTTCAGGTACAAGGGGTTTAAACACAATTTATTTTTTATTGCAACCCTGTCAGCGTTCTATGCAATAGGCATTATGGCTGTTCGTTCAGCTTTGGCATCAGCTGTCATAGGCATTACTTTGCTTATCTACCTTCACCCAAATACCAGGAAAAAGTTTATTTTTAATGCCCTGAAATATATAGTAAGCATCGGGCTTGTAGTGGTGTTTTTGACCCCTGGGTTTATAGATAGAATTCTAATGGGCTTTGGCTATACGGAAAAACTCTGGTTTACTCCGACCAAAACCCCTGCAAGTACCGAATTTCTTAGTTCAAGCACACAGGGCGTTGCAGGGGTTAATACCCGTTGGCTGATATGGAAATCCGGGTTTAAACACTTTATGGAAAATCCATATACAGTTTTAATAGGGATTGGAATGAGCGGTTTTGTTTATATCTCTAAGTACACTGCTACCGAGACCCACGGTTTAGTGCTCTCTTTCCTGTTTGACATGGGACTGGCAGGCATTGTGCTATTTCTGTATCTTTTGTGGAAAATCGTGTACTCTATGAAAGAAATATATAAGCGAATGGACGGCTCACTCACCGCCGATATTGCACTGGGCTCTGTTGTTTCCGTCATTGCGGTTTTGGGAATAAACGAGACTGTATGGGGTGATCTGACCTCAGTCTCATCAAGATACAGTTGGTTTGTGTTATCTTTCCTTGCAGCTTCCTATAACGTTTTGAAAAACAAACATGTAGCCCAAACCGTTAACTAAAATAACCAAAGGATATGTTAACAGCAGTTTCTCACCGCAAGCGCAGATAATCCACTCACTTTCAGACTACCTGCGGCTACTGTGCAAAGTTATATTTTTTGAGTAAGTCGAGTAATTTGTTCTTGTCAATTGGTTTTACAAGATAATCCGTACATCCCCATTCAAAAGCCTCGTCTTTTTCCTCCTGAATATCATACGCGGTGGTCATGATGATTTTAACTCTGTTGTCATCCTCAATGCCAGCCTTTTTCTCAATTTCCCTGATATCCTTAAGTGCCTGCTGGCCATCCATCTCAGGCATCATGATATCCATGCAGATGAGATCATAAGGATGCTCTTCTTTCCATGCGTGAACAAAAGCCTCTATCGCCTCATGCCCGTTTATCGCAACATCGCAGTCCCCGTATCGTGACATTATCCTTTGTAAAAGAGTTCTGCTTCTGAACTCATCCTCTACCACTAAGGCTTTCATATGATCCCTCCATTCTTATTGGATTTGTCTTTGCAGTTGTACCGTAAACATGGCACCCGCTTCTGTATTACTGGCATACAATTTGCCATTCATGTAGTTTTCTATTATCAGTTTAGACATGTATAAACCAATTCCTATACCGTCAGTTTTTGTCGTAAAGTAGGGCTCAAAAATCCTGTCCCGTATAAGGTCAGAAATTCCCTCTCCATTGTCTTTGATACTTACGCGTACTGAATCTTTAGTCTCACTAAACTCTATTATAATTTCACCATCCTCTCCATGTACATAGCTGCTGCTTAGCCGCTTTGAAAAAATCGAATCTTTGGCATTATTTAGAATACTGAGGATTACTTGCTTAAACTCACCGGGGTACCCCACTGTCACATACGAATCTGGTTTAAAAATGCTCCCGTCAGATTTCCGGATTATTATATTTATCTGGTTATTCTCAAGTTGGCTTTTCACAAGAGCAACTACATTGTCCAGTGCCTCTTTAATATCAAACACTATTTTAGTGTCCGAGGGCTTACAAAAATTACTGAAATCGGATATTGTTTTGGACATCAGGTTAAGCTGCTCCATGGTGTCACTGGACATTTTCTTTACATACTCGTCGTCAATTTCGCCAAACGTTGAGGCTTCATCAAGGTCCTGAATTAACAGGCCTATAATGTTTAACGGCTGTCTCCAGTGGTGGGCAATATTAAACATCATCTCGCCCATCGCCGCAAGTTTAGACTGCTGGATTAACATATGCTCTCTGTGCCGGCCTTTTTCCACTTCATCCTTAACCTTTAGCTCAAGGGATTTGTTTAACTCCTCTAACTGCCTCGATTTTTCCCTGAGTGCTTTTTCCATCCTGTGCTTATACACAGCCATCTCTATGGCATATCTCAACTCAGTCCTTTCAAACGGTTTAACCAGATAACCAAACGGCGCTGAACCCTTTGCCCTTTGAAACGTTCGTTCGTCAGTGTGGGAGGTCAGATACACTACCGGAATGTCATAGAGCTCTCTTAAACTTTCCGCAGTCTCTATACCGTCCATTTTACCGTGCAGGAGAATGTCCATAAGAACAACATCAGGTCTTTCATCCGCTGCCCTTTTTAGTGCCTCCTCGCCGGACAGAACCACACTTGTCACGGTAAGCCCGATGTCCTCAAGCACGTTTTGAAGATTAGTTGCTATTATCCACTCATCCTCAACTATCATCACCCTGGTTTCGGACAGTTCGTTCAGCTTATTAATATTCATATCCATACGGAATACAACGATTATAACACAAAAGTGTAACTATTGTGTCAATGTTATCAAGCAGCCTCAGTGCCTGATACCAATCGCTTTCAAAAACAAAATTAAGTTACAGAAAAAAGAGGAGATTGCGACGCTGCGCTCGCAATGACGGCGTGGGGCAGTTCGTGAACATCCTTATCGTCATTACGAGGAGCGTAGCGACGTGGTAATCTCCTCTTTAATAATTACTTTGACGTTTGCTTTCGAAGTTAGGCGAATGAATGCTGTCTGGTACAGGAAAATCATGCAATGGTTTTTATGTCGGTACAATTAAGCTCTATTGTAAAGCTTGCACCTGTGTTTTTATTTTCGGCGTATATTCTGCCACTTATGTTGTTTTCAATAATCACCTTTGCCATGTATAATCCTATACCTGTGCCCTGGCTTTTAAATTTCGTGGTAAAATAAGGTTCAAAAATCCTGTGCCTTATATCATCCGGGATTCCTTTGCCGTTGTCGCTTATTCTGACAATTGCCTTACCGTCTGCCCTGGCAAAATCTATGTCTATAATTCCATTATAAGGTGTTTCCAAACCATTTTTGCCCCTTTCCTTAATAGAGTCTGAAGCGTTGTTTATTAGTATGATTATAACCTGCTTGAACTCGTTCCTGTATAAATCAGCAAAAAGCCCGCTGTCTGAATAAGTGTGCGAGCTGTCTGATGAGACACCACTAAATTCACGGTTAAAATTACACAATATTGCGTTATGTTTAAGCTGTAGGGAAACAATGGATAATGCCTCCTCTGTGACCTCTATAATATTACATTGTTCCCTTTCTTTATCTGGTTTGAAAAAGTCCCTGAAATCGTCTATAGTCCTCGACATATATGATAGTTGCTCGTTTGATTGTTTAATGTTATCGCTAAGGTAGTCTTTATTGAGTTCACCGTATTCGTATGAGTCCTGCAAGTCTAAGGATAATGCTCTTAGGTTGTTTAGCGGCTGACGCCATTGATGGGCTATTGAGCTTAACATCTCTCCCATAGACGAAAGCCTGGATTGATAAATCAGGAGTTTCTCCTGTTCCCGCTGTTTATTTATCTCAGTATTTACCCTCTCATCAAGAGTCTTGTTTAATTCCATTACTGCCTCCTCGCTCTTAATCCGTAGTGTTATTTCGTCCTGCAGGGTGGAAACCGTTGTTTTTAGTTCAGCTGTCCGGGTTTGTACCAGTTCGCCCATTTCGTTAAATGCCTGTGCCAGTTCGAATATTTCATCCCTTAGGTGTAAGTGTGTAACTTCTATGCGGCCTGTGGCACTATAGTTTCTGACAGTGTCTGTCAGTTTTTTTATAGGCATGGTTATTGTCCTTACGACAAGGTATGCCGCCAATAATCCAATGATTAAAAATATCACACCCAGGGCAATACTTTTATACATCAACTCATGCTGCTCAGTTTTCAACTCATCTTTCCATATACGTATGTGAACATAGCCTATGACGGCATCGGTTTTGGTTGGTACAAAGTCAGTTAATACCTCAATGTCCCCGGCAGGATTATTGTAACTTGAATAAACAGGAGCCCAAAACTCGAAATCGTTGCCGGTTTCTAAATAATACGACGTCATATTGTTTTGTATTTTTTTACTTTCCCCTGTAAATTTATGTTCGTCATTATTAAATTGAGGCATCCTGGATTTATCAATATTTACAAACTTTTTTAAAATCAGCTTTCCTTTAGCATTATAAATTGAGACAAAAGAGACGTTCTTACGCTTTGTTACTGCCTCTATGGAGTTATCCAGGAGTTTCTCACTTTCCGAAAAAACCCCTAATCTGCAGTTGTAGGCAAGAAGCTCTATAAGCAATGTTCCCTCACGTATTATCTTTTCCTTTAACAAGTCCAGTTGATTATAAATAAAGAAGGTAAAAAGAGTTGTGCATAAAAAAACGATAAAAATCGTAGAGAGGACAAATATCCTAACGCTTAATTTTTCTCGATAAAGTTTAGTAAAGGATGCCATTAGTTCTTTTTTGTTAAGTCAATCTTTATAATATCCTTGCTTTTAAAGTTTTCGGCAATAGTAACTTTCATTTTGGAGGTAACGATTTTATTTATGGTGACAGTGGCGTATTGCGACTGGTTTATAAGATTATCCGGATGAGACCCTCCGCTTATCATTGAACTGGCTAACTCTCCGCTCTGGGTGCCCATGTCGTCAGGTTTAGTCATAATAGAAAGACATGCCCCCATATCAAGGTGTTTGTCCGTAAAGGAAAACACAGGAACCTTGTAATTAATTGAATAAAGCATAATGTGCTCGATAATTGCCGGCGAAGCCATTAACACATCCGGAATAAGCCATAGGGCATCAATATTTCCATCCATATTGTCAACTACAGTTACCAGGTCTTTGCTGTCATGGAATTTACCCTCTGTTACGGTTATTCCTAACGAGGCGGCCTTGTTTAGGATATGGTTTATTGCAGGAGGGCCAACGGAATTGCCAGTGTGATATACAATACCAAGCCGCTTGACAGAGGTAAATATCGAGGCGATAGTGCTAAGCTGTTTCTCGTAAGGTATGTCCATAGTTATACCGATAAAGTTTTTCTTGTCGTTTATCAGAGGTTTAGGGTCATGCACCATCGTGTAGATTACCGGCAGGTCGTTTATACCGCTCAGATATTGGAGAGCCTTAGAACCTATGGCAAAAACAAGCCTCGGTCTGGAGTTATATATCTCGTTAAGGGTTGTGTCCCCGTACATGTCAGCGGGGATGATCTTTTTGACGTTACAATTACAGGTACGCTCAAATCCTGAAATGACATCCTCGTATATTTTATAGGCGCTGCTTTCTACGATGACGACGTCGTATCTGTCTGCGCACCGCCCGGTGTCCACAGACAGAAGTGTGAATAACATGGTTATTATCGCAATAGCCATATATGCCGGTGTATTTACGTAACATTTTTTTTTAGTTGCAATATGCATATTTATATTTTAAAAGTTAAGTCTGAGCCCCGCTTCAAACCATCGCCGGGGGTTATCAATACCTGTGTAGGATTGTGAGGCGTTAAAGAGGTTGTGGCCGGTAAGGAATGCCTCGGCACTGATGTTGTTGTTTTTATACAGCCTCTCGGATACGTTCATGTTAAAAACAAATGCTCTGTCATTGACTATATAAGCTAAGGGCATGTTGTCCCATTCTTTGTAATGGCCGTATATATATGCCATGTGGGTATTGTTTTTGTAGCGCAGCCCCAAATCTATGGTATGCCTTGGGATATTTGAAAGGCGTTGGCCAGTTAACATATCCTCTGTATCTACGTAGGAGTATCCGCTGTTTAACGAAAAGTGGTAGATTGGAAAAGTCTCTAATTCCACCTCAAGCCCCTGCCTCCTTTGTCTTTGACTATTGACGTATGTGTATTGAAGGGTGCCTGGGGAGCGTGCGGCAGTGAGGCCGTCATCAACATCATGCCTGAAAATGGTTGTCTTAAGCCAGGCAAACTGGAGCATAGTGGTTTCTACCCCGAACTGATAAGACCATACCTTTTCGACTCTCAGGTTCGGATTAGGGACGTAGTTTAAGCCCGTAGCATATGTTTGAGCAAGGGAAGGGGTATTAAAGCCCCTGGCTACATTCAACCTTAGGGTGATTTTTTCCGTTGGATTATAGGCTATTCCTAAGCTGGGACTAAGAAAGTTCCCGTTTGCACTTATATCATCGAATCTCAGCCCGGGGGTAATATATACGTCTTTAATAAGACTGATCGTGTCGTTAACAAAAAAGGCGGTTTTCGTTAAGGTTTTATCACCGCCCATTATTGATAAACTGGTAGCTTTGCCGTCATCGTAATCGCTCCCAAGTGTTATGGTGTGGCCCTCCGGCCTCCAGGTGAAAGTCAGGGTGGCGCCTTTGCTATTTTCGTCATCTAATTGGTCCTGATATAAAGTGTCACGGGTTATTCCCTTTCTGTAATATACATCGTCTTCGAATATGTTGATAAACCGTCCGCCTACAGAAAGCGACATTTGATCCGTTAGCGAGGCGTTAAGCGTAAGGGTGGTAAACAAGTCGTGAAGCCTGGAGTTGCCGTATACATTACCGAGAATGGCATAATATCCGTTTCCTCTTTCGAGGTTAGTGTATCCCAGGGTGTAAACTATGTTAACTTTATCTGTTAAGTCCAGTTTTTCCTTTGTATAGAAAGTAGTGTTAGTAAAGGCTGAATGGGGGGTAAAGCCATCTGAACCGAGATACGTACCGGAGACGTAATAATTAAGTTTTGAAACAGAGCCGCCGGCCTCGCCCCTGTAATCCCCGCTGCCTCTTGCCCCGTAAGATGAGGACAGCATTCCGCTTACCTTGTTATTGGGAGATCCGGACTTTGTGACTATATTAATAACTCCGCCAAGGGACGAACCCCAGGATGAAGATGCCGGGCCTTTGATTATCTCAATTCTTTCGATATATTGAACCGGCAAGTTTCCAAGTAAATAACCATTACTCGTCAGGTTGTTCAACGTAACGCCGTCTATGAGTATTCGTACGTAAGCAAACCCTGTTCCCTGAATTCCGGCAGTTGAATAATTACTAAAGACGAAACGTTCATCCACCTGGATTCCCGTTACGACATTTAAAACTTCAGCCACCGTGTGGGCATTCATCTGCTTTATCATCTCTGCGGTTACAACCGACATATTTTCCGCTACCTGTGAGACAGGCTTAAGGTATCTCGTAGAGGTGATAATAGTAGCGTCATTGCCGTAATAAGCGTAGAGAAGCTGCTCCTCGTTCTCGTTCCTGGCAAGCATCATCTCGTCTTTGTCTTTTTGTCCGATGCTTTCGGAGTCTCCATCGCCGGCAAAAAGACCGACAGGAAATAAGAAAAATATAAGACATAGTATTATTGAAGAGAAGTATTTACGGTTCATATCCATCCTCCTATATCATAAGATTTAAGGGTCGTGTTATTTTAGCATAAAATGATAGAAAACATATTTGTTATTAATCAGATGCTGTTACAAGGGTGTCATATCCCACCTCTGCAAGGCCCTTTGCATACTCTATGGCTTTGGTCTTGTCCTTATACTTTCCAACTCGCACTCTGTAGAAGGTCTTACCATTGGTGGAAATCTGTTTTATGTAAACCCCCTTATATTCAAACTCAAGGGAGCTCTTCAGTCTCAGAGCATTCTGCTGTTCCTGAAAAGCGCCTATCTGAATCGTATATCCAGAGGGGGAGGCAGAGGAGGCGATAGTGTCTGACACCTTTATGTATTTTACATACTTCATATCTCTGCCAAGATAATCAATCTCAACAGTCATAGTGCCGGGGCCGTAAACTCCAATAGCTTTAGCAGCGCTATAAGACAAGTCCAGATCACGCCCTGCAATAAAAGGCCCCCTGTCATTAACTATTACCTTTGCCGATGCCCCGTTTTTTGGGTTTGTAACATTTAGTATTGTGCCAAAGGGCAGTGTTTTGTGGGCTGCCGTCATGGCATTCATATCGTAAATTTCCCCTGAGGCCGTAGGTTTACCGTGAAAATCAGGCCCGTACCACGATGCCACCATAACAGAGCCACTTTTAATTGGAACCTCTTCATGAGAATACTTGTTGGGTATGTAGGCATTTCTCTGATAGTTTACACCAGATGTTTTTGTAGACGGAGCCGTAGAACAGCCGGTAAGCAAAACCACAACTGCTGAAAATATCAGCCCAAAAAACAGAGTGCGCCGGCTGTTTCTGCTCATTACAGTATGTATCTGCTTAAATCCTCATTTTTAACTATATTTGTCAGTTTATCAGCCACATACTTTCTGTCAACCACAAGACTGCCCTCTGTCATATCAGGAGCGTCAAAGGAGACATCTTCAAGGAGTTTCTCAAGCACTGTCTGTAACCGTCTTGCCCCAATGTTTTCTGTTCTTTCGTTTACTTGTGTTGCGATTTCTGCTATCTCATCAATGGACTCTTCAATGAATTCAAGTTTATAGTTTTCAGTAGCAAGGAGTGCCACGTACTGCTTTATGAGAGCGTTACTGGGCTCGGTCAGAATCCTGATAAAATCTCCCTTACCGAGCGCTTCAAGCTCAACTCTGATAGGGAAGCGTCCCTGAAGCTCAGGGATTAAATCTGAGGGCTTTGACACGTGAAAAGCGCCCGCCGCTATGAAAAGCACGTGGTCAGTCTTGACCGGACCGTGCTTGGTGGTTACCGTTGTTCCCTCGACAATTGGCAGAAGGTCTCTTTGTACGCCCTCTCGTGAGACGTCAGGGCCGTGCGACGAACCCCGTGAGGCAATTTTATCCACCTCATCTATAAAGACCATTCCTGTCTGTTCGGTTCTGCTGATAGCCTCCTTGGTTACAGCCTCCATGTCAATCAGCTTATTAGCCTCATCTTTAACAAGAAGTGCTATGGCATCAGGCACCTTCATCTTTTTCTTTTTAGCCTTTTCCGGGAGAAAACTGCCAAGCATTTCCTTTAAATTTATCTCAAGGTCCTCAAGTCCGATATTTGATATAACCCCAAAGGGCATAACCCTTTCCTTTACATCTATTTCTACATACTTTGCATCAAGCTTTCCGTTTTTGAGTTTATCCCTGAATTTTTCCCTCGTCTCGGACTGCTTTTGTTTTTCCTCCAGAGACGGGCTTAACCCCTTCATGCCCTTATATGGCGGCAATAGAATATCCAGCATACGTTCCTCGGCAAGAGAGCGGGCACGCTCCTGAATTTTAGTAAAATGCTCATCTTTAACCATATTAACGCCGATTTCCGTTAAATCTCTGATCATGGATTCAACATCTCTGCCGACATACCCGACCTCGGTAAATTTAGAGGCCTCCACTTTTATAAACGGAGCGGAGGCAAGTTTGGCAAGCCGTCTTGCTATCTCTGTCTTACCAACACCGGTGGGGCCAATCATAATAATATTTTTAGGGAGTACCTCATCCCGCAGCTCGTGTGTCAGCTGCTGGCGTCTCCATCGGTTTCTGAGTGCTATTGCTACGGCGCGTTTGGCGGAGTTTTGGCCTATTATGTACTTGTCGAGTTCCTCTACGATTTTTCTGGGAGTAAGATTATCCATTTAGCTCCTCTGTTGTAATATTTTTATTCGTATATATGCAGATTTCAGCGGCTATTTCCATAGACTTGTTAGTAATTTCAACGGCACTCAGTGAGGTGTTTTCAAGAAGCGCTCTTGCCGCTGCAAAGGCATATGTGCCGCCTGAGCCTATTGCCGCTATCCCAAGCTCAGGTTCAATGACATCCCCGGTGCCGGATATAATCAATGTTGTGTCCTTATCGGCAATGAGCAGAAGAGCCTCAAGCCGCCTTAAAATCTTATCCATACGCCAGTCTTTGGCAAGCTCAACAGCAGCACGGGTCAGATTGCCCCGGTATGTCTCAAGTTTACCCTCGAATTTTTCAAACAATGTAAACGCATCAGCCGTAGCACCGGCAAAACCAGCTATGACCTTATCGTTGTACATCCGGCGAATTTTTTTTGCATTATGCTTTAGCACAGTTGAGCCAAATGTTACCTGACCGTCCCCTGAGATTGCTACCTTTCCGTCTCTTCTCACACATAGTATCGTTGTAGCTTCAAACATACAACCGCCTTCTAATCATTTTTTGCCGCTAAAATTACATTTCCGGCATCAACTTATATGATAACAAAATATTAAAAAAAAAATCAGTGTACAAATAATTACCTGAATTATGAATAAATAACTTGCACGGATGACGAGTAGCGTAGAAAAGAAAATCAAGTTATAGAAAAAGAGGAGATTGCTACGCTACGCTCGCAATGACGGAGTAGGAGTGTTGCCAATGACAACACTGATTTGTTGTTTGATGATGGACGGGGCTACCCATACGTCATTTTTTTATCTGTCATTACGAGGAGCATAACGACGTAGTAATCTCCTCTTTAAATTATAACTTAGACTGCAACTTAACGTTACATATAAAATGGTAATTTCTTTATTTCCAAGGTCTTAGAGCCAAAACATACAGGTAAAAAAACTTCTAACAATACCAACCCTACAATTCGTCAAGATCTATCTTCTGAACTCTACCAGCTTTAGAGTCTTCTATCCCTGCCAGAACACTTTTGAGGGCTTCTTTGTTGTCATAAAGCCACTGTTCCGATAAAGGGATGTCCTCAAGGTGGTCTTTGAGCAGTACGTTTGCTGTCTCCATCATTGATACTAAGCTTTTTTATACTTCTGTGTCAAGAATCCGAAATCGGTGATATAAAATCGTGTGACACAACAAATTACCGTCTCTGCAGGGTCAGAGGTAATTCAAGGTTGTTTTCCTCAAGCAACTTTGAGTCGGAAAGAAGCTCCATAGCGGGTTTATCCGCCGCTATTTTTCCCTCTTTAATTACAATGCAACGCTGACAGACATCCAGAATAAGATCCAGATCGTGAGAGGCTATGATTTTTGTGTGATAAAAATTTCTGAGCAGATTAATTAAAAATCTCCGCGATTTAGGGTCAAGATTAGACGCTGGCTCATCCATAACCAGAATGTCTGGTGACATTGCAAGCACTGTGGCTATAGCGACTCTGCTTTTTTGCCCGTTAGAGATGTGATGCGGCGCACGGTCTTTTAACTCAAGGCATCCTACCTGAGACAGCGCCCCGGTAGTTACCTCCATTATCTTATCCTCACTAAACCCTAAGTTAAGCGGCCCAAAAGCCACATCTTCAAACACCGTGGACATAAACAGTTGATCGTCCGGGTTTTGAAACACAACACCGACTTTTTTTCTTATCTCTTGTTTGTTTTTTGCATTTATCTGTACATCGCCAATGGTAACTGAGCCTTTTGAAGGGGTTATTGTTCCGTTAATGTGCATAAGAAGTGTTGACTTACCGGCGCCGTTTGCTCCCACAATCCCCACTGATTCCCCATGCAGCACTCTGAACGATACTCCGTCAAGCGCCAAAGTGCCATCAGGATAGCTATAGTAAACATCCCTGAATTCAACGAGATGATGGCTCATCTTAAAAATCCCCCTGTTATAGCTCTGCCTGAAAGAGCAGCCACATCATACAATCTGAAAAATATTAATAAACCTGTGGTAATGGCTAAATACAACAAATCGGTATGCTTAATTGATATGTCCTTTATTGAATGTATTGTGTTCGAAAACCCCCTTGATAACATTGCCCTGTAAATCCTTTCGGCACGTTCACAGGTTTTTATAAAGAGTAATCCGGCTAAATTTATAAAATCCTTCATACTCATGTTGACCTCACCAAAGGTTCTGAGTCCGCGTGCTCTTAGCATTCTCATCGTCTCCTCTGCTAACACGAAAATGTAGCGGTAAAGAAACATTAGCTGAGAGGTAAAAATATCCGGCACTCCGAGACGCTTTAGTCCTGCACAAACCTGAGGCAGCGGCGTTGTCGCTATGAATATGACGGCAAAGCTAAAAGTTAACTGAAATTTAAGGAAAATCGAGATTAGAGAAATCCATCCGCCCGATACACTGGTATTCATGAAAAAAAACACCGGCTTCGTATCTATAAGAGGATTAAAAATTCCAATTAGCAGCGGAAAAACACTAAAGAAGAGGAGTTTTTTTAAAACATACTTTAACGGCACATCTCCCAAACTGCTGCATACCATAGGAAACAAAAAAAACGGCATGAGCCCAGTTAGCTCATACTTTGAGTACGATACCACAACTATGGTAAATGCCGCAGTTGTGATGATTTTTACTCTTGGGTCAATGCTTTGCATGAAGCAGTCTTTGTAAGCTAATTTATCAATAAATCCAAGATTAAAATATTCCTTTTCAAAGCTTATCATTCAACTCTCTCTCTAATACCTTTTTCTTATGGAGCGTATTCCAAAGCTGAGAGTCAAACACAATGCTAAAACCATAAGCGAGCCAACTATCCCGGACAATGATTTACCGGCGTTAAGCCACTTGCCACTATTTTCCTGATTGGGCTTGGAAGTATCAGGCTTTTGCGTTTCAAAGTTATAATCCGGTAATATTGCTGTTTTCTTTTTCTGGAGTTCTTTGGTAAAAGTGTGAAGTTTACTGTTTATCAGTGTGGGAAGCTCAGTTTTTCCTGTAATCTTGCTGATACTCCACTGAAGCCCGTCAGGATTTTCTGAGGCAAACCACGAAACCACTCCGCCGATTATAAAAGCAGTCAGAAGGAATGTTATGGCGATTTTTTTAAACGAATAACTACTGGCGCTGTGATGAGAAAGGGTAAGCAGCTCAGGGCGCTCTTTTTTAACATAGCTAATGATTCCTGCCGTGACAGCGCCCTCAACTATTCCTATGCCAAGGTGTATGGGCAGCATAAAGAGCGCAAATGTACTAAAAGGCAACTCGGTGCGCCCGGATAGACATGTCTGAAGGACTACAGAGATAGCTCCGGCCTGTAATCCTATTACGGAGGCGGTAACGGCGGCAAAAAACAATCTCTTTGACGAATTGCTGCCGTGTGCGATCAGCTTGTATATTGGATACGCGATAAAGCATGAATAGACGCCCATGTTCCAGATGTTAGCGCCAAGCGCCAAAATCCCACCGTCGGCAAAAAACAGTGCCTGCACTAAAAGCACCGAGGCAATTGTAATCACCCCGGCATATGGCCCCAATAAAATAGAAAGGAGAAGTCCACCTACAAAATGTCCGCTTGAGCCGGTAAATGGTATAGTGAAATTAATCATCTGCATGGCAAAGACAAAAGCTCCGAGAACGCCCATTAACGGGACTAATTTATCCTCCGTGTTGGTTTTAAGTTTATAGGCGCTATAGGCTATCACGCCAGCCGTAGCGGCGCAAAAAGAGACGCCAACCTCCGGCGATAGTAAGGCATCGGACATGTGCATAAAAGCAAAACCCCCTTAATCAATAAGTTAAACTTAGTCAAAAACAAAAAAGCCATGACGGCATAAGAGTGGTGTTCTATCCACTTCTAAGCCTTCATGGCTTATTATACCAAATCGCCTTCTATCGTCTAACTTTGTTGGCTTTGTCAAAGCTCCTCGACGTACGAAAAAGTACGTCTGTGTCGCTTTTTCCTCGCCGCCTCGTTATACTTCTGAATGCAACTTGGTATTACAACCTTTACTAAATTATAGTAGCATTTAATTAGTAATGATTGTCAAGAGGCTAAATTATCAAAAAAGTTGACAATGCTTACCGGAAACATGTAGGATATGGTTAGCAATCGGGGCGTAGCGCAGTTTGGTAGCGTACACGGTTCGGGACCGTGTGGTCGCTGGTTCGAATCCAGTCGCCCCGATTAATTTGCTAAATATGCGCTTCATACCTAAAGATAAGATAGAAGATACAAGCCAACATGAAATAGAATATACAGAAAAAGAATCTTATCCGCAGATTTCGCAGATTTTCGCAGATTGTTTTTTTCCTCAGCGGGTTGGGGTGTTTCCCCCAGGCATCATCTGCGGACTAATCCTTTTTAAAAGTTCCTTTACTCGCTAATTCTCATTGTTGCCATAAAAAGACTCATCTTCGTAGCTTGAATATACGGATGGCTGTCATCATAAAATATTGACAGTATTTTTAAAGTTTTCTCGTAATACCCGATAGCTTTATCATATTCCCCAAGTTTGTCCCATGCCAAACCCAGATTGTTATACCTTGTAGCAACATCAGGATGGTTTTCACCATAAACTTTTAAGTTAATACTTAACGCCTTCTCAAAATACACAATAGCTTTCTCATATTTCCCAAGACCGTTCCATGCCATTCCCAGATTGTTATACTCTTTAGCAACATGTGGATGGTTTTCACCAGAAATTCCCAAATCAATATTTAAAGCCTTCTCTAAATACCAGATAGATTTATCAAATTTCCAAAGATTACGCCATGCTTCTCCCAGATTGTTATAACCTGTAGCAACACTCTGATGGTTATCACCATAAATCTTCAAGTCAATAGTTAGAGCCTTTTCGCAATATTCTATAGCTTTCTCATATTTTTTAAGGTTACACCATGCCAATCCTAGATTGTTATACATTGAAGCAACATTTGGATGGCTTTCACCATACACATCCAAATCAATACTTAAAGCCTTATCGTAATACTTAATAGCTTTTTCTGATTCACCGAGTTCGACCAAAATAAATCCATATTCATTCAACAAATTAGCAACATTGCCATCTTTTGCTTCTATCGCTCTTTTAATAACCGTATCGTCAATTTTGTCTGCTATTTCATTCTGCATAGAGCGTGTTTCTCTGAAGAGCAACAAGTCTCTCATGTGTTTTCCTAAAAGAACTGCATGTTTACAAGCGCTGAAAATATTATCGGTTTTTATGGCGTGGTATAACGCCTCCTCCAAATACTTTGGGTCAGGTTTTATATCGTTTTGCTCACTTTTTTTAACTTCGCCATCATACCAACCATACGCAGTATTGTGCATTTGAAACTTTTCAGTATCAGTGAGCTTAGCCCACATCATGTCTCGTATCACAGGAGTTACCCAATAGTAAGATTTATTTTGAGCGTTCTGCTCTTTTTCCATCAATGTGAGCGTTACACCTTTTTCCAACAGCGCGTTATCACCATACGTAACGAAAGCATCTTCACCAACCGGTGTTCTAAAGACGGCAGATTTGTTTAAGAAGACCTTAAACTCTTCACCCTCAGTTTCGGTTATTAAATCTAAAAGATAGTCTCTGACAAAATCCTCGTTTTTGCCTTTTAACTGTGTCTCAAGCTCTATAATGTCATATTTGCTTTCGTCCTTAGCAATTATATCCAGCCACTCAAGAAGCCTGGGATTACCGTGGCCATATTCTATGTATAAGTCTGAGTTTTTGCTATTAGCAATGTTTTCAAGGCTGTCGGTCTTTTTCTTTAAATCCGCACCGGTAAAGGACATTAGCGGCATATCGTATAGCTTTTCATTGAGGCGCTTTCCTTCAAATTCAAGTTTGAAGTCATACCGGCTTGTGATTACTATGTTGGTAACATGCTCCGCCCAACCAAGAGAGTACAAGAGCGGCCTTATAGCGTCAAGTGCATCACGCGTTATATGAAACTCGTCATTAACTGAACGCTCAAGCACCTGTTCAAAATCGTCAAACAAAAAGATTACGGGAATTTGGTTAAATACAGTTGCCATTAACTCTTTTATTTGCTCGTCATAACCCATATCGGTTTTTAAAATATCTATGCTGATTTTATTTCGTTTTCTTTCTACCAAATCCCTGATCTTTGTAAGTATATCAACTTTACTAAACTCACCATGAAATACGATTAACTCCCTGTCTTTAAACCGCTCGATGAGCTTACCGGAGAGGGTGCTTTTCCCAACCCCTGCCACACCCCGGATAAGCAGCCCAAACTTATCGTGCACTTTTCCTTTCAAAATATTAATTCCATGCTGAACGTATCGCCTTCTGCCGACAAATCCGGTCTCAAGCGCCTTAACCTGTGAATCTCCCAAATACTTATAAACCAACTTTCGGTGAGATAAGTATTTTAACTTCTGTCCAGCAGTCACTATTGGCTCAAGCGGGCTTTCATCCGTAAATGCCCTCAGTATGTGCCACGAGTGATATTTTTCCTTATATAATTGTCTGGTTTTTATAATGCTATCTGCTATACCCTTGCCCTCTGCGATTGTTTTATAGAGCTCCGCTCCCATTCGCGTTGCACTAAAATCATAAACCGGCAGCCCCCAGCCAAGCACTATGGGAATTCCGGACTGTACCATCTTACATGCAAAAGACTGGCCGGAGCCGTCTCCCTTGCCCGTCCAACATCCTGATAGAAATAGCATCTTTGGCTTAAAACTCTCCAGCTTTTCCCAAAGTCTCTCATGTGTCACCATATCGGGATTTCCTGTTTCATCTTCCATACAAAACACAGGATTTTTACCTTTATCAATATCGGCATGACCACAAATATGGACTATGTCGCTACCGTCAATTTCATATAAAGTATCGTACAAACCATCAATTGAACCGGAGTCCTCGACACTCATATCTATTGGAATATGGTTCATTTTTTGAAGTATCAGTTCTTCTTCTTTTTCATAATCAAGAACTGGCTCTGTCCCATGAGGAGAAGAGGCCATAAAGAGGAGTTTTAGAGGGGTGTTGTTGGGTTTTCGTTTTTTGTCTTTTCCACGTTCTATAACCAGTCTTAAAATATTGATTCTGTGGGTGAGGAGCAGAAATCCGCCGTTATTGATTAGCTCAAACGGTAAATTATTCAGCTCATCGGGAAGTTTCAAGTATATATTCAGAATGTCGTCAGTATTTGAGGCCTCGGTAATTTTTGAGGCTAATGTCCCACCTGTACCGTTAACGATGTCAAAGAGTGTTTTCCCCAGTCTTGCGCCTTCTTTTTCATCATCTGCCCAGTGATTTAATTTCAAAGACTCAAGCGCAGCTTGAATGCTTGTTTCGTTAACACTATGAGATGGATAGCCATTAAACAGAATATCTCTGTTGTTTTTAGATGATACCGATTTTATTTCCACAGTAATATGCACCACTGATAATAACATAAAAGGAATATTTGAAGCGATATTTTCATCGTTGTCAAGCTTCTTCATTCAGAGATTAACAGTGAAAATTGATAGTAGATTTATTTATTAATGTTAGGTATTATAAAAATCTGATAGTGCAATGGAGAAAAAAGCTAAAATGCTTGTTGCAACTAAATTAGCAGAAGATACCTATATTCCTGGCATTACCCCTGGGTTCGGCGCTATGTTGTCAGAAACTGTAGCCGTGTGTCTAAACGATGCAGGACATAAAAACGATATTGAGTTGTATATCTGCGGAGATTTTAATGAAACTTTTCAAGTCCATTTTATAAATGTAACAGATCAAATGTTACGTTGTTATAATGATCAAGAGGTGACAACAGAGTATGGCGCATATGGCATTGCCTTTTTACTTATTCTTGAACTTACAGAATATACAGTTATTGAACGATCCATGAAAGGTACAAGGTTTGACTATTGGCTTGGGAAAAAAATCAGGAATATCCTTTTGAAAATAATGCACGCCTTGAGGTCTCAGGAATACGAAGAGGTAACAGTAGTATAATTAAAGAAAGAATAAAAGAGAAACGGTCACAAGTTGACAAATCTAAGATATCTCTGCCAGGATATATTATATTAGTGGAATTTAGTAAGCCTTTGTCTCATGTTTTAGGAACTATATGAACGAAATTAATAAGTGTCATAGGCAGGCAATGGATTATGCAGAGGAGGCTTATGTGCTGAAGCTAAAGGGGGAGGCATGGAGAGCTAAGGAATTAATAGAGAAAGCTTTTTCCCTTGAAAAGAAAGCATCTGAACTTGTCAGGAATACTGTAATAGAGCCAACAAGATCGGTTCTACACCGGAGTGCAGCATCTCTTGCTATAGAATGTAATAAGTTTAGTGAGGCTGAAAGTTTGATATTGTTTGCATTATTTGGCAACCCACCAGAGGAAATAGCTCAGGAGTTGAGAGACCTACTCGAACAAATCAATCCCCAAAAACGTCATGACCTTCATGCAAAAATACTGGCCCCCTCCAAACACCACTTTTCAATTTTAGGAAGGGCTGCATAATATAATCTGTAAACAGTAATGACAACAATATCCTTCTACTACTGCGGATTTTAAAAAGGTATGTTTGCTGGTAGTTCTTTAGTTAACTCGCCAGTTCACTGGCATAGTAACCGCACCAAAAACAATCGTAACCCTTCTTTCGTTGCCTGCCAAGGCAACATTCCCATGTCATAAAACAGCCTTTGTTCTGGCACCAAACTTCAGTATTACTTACTTCTTCGTTAAACATATTCCCTCTAAAACTCGGTATAAATAGTATAACATTCAAACATCCTGTTGCTTCCCTCAAGTTATAAATAGCAAATCACATGCCATATATAATTATAGCAAAATACAGCGATAAAAGTACAGTTATAAATTTAGAACTTTAAATAAAGTGTCAAAAAAGGCACACATCGTTGTATAATTGACACACTACTATATAAAGTAGCAGTTTACCACTACCTATTGCCACATTTTTTCCGTATCTACAGCCCGCCAAAGCGCCGCCCGGGAGATTTGGTTAAATCTGTGCCAGTTCTTAGGACGGGAGTTTACAATCAAAGCAACCGCTACGGCATCCTCGCGCCTTCCCACATAAGCTAAAGTACCGGGGAGTGAACCACTTCTGTACCATAAACTTTTACATGATGCACCACCCTCCTCCACATTCCAACCCATGCCAAAATACTCGGCTTTATTATTCCAATGCGAGAGTGCAGGGCGTGACAGCATCAGTCTTAATGATGTCTGTGATATTGGCGGAGAAACTGCCGGATTGTCTCCGGCTACTGTTGTTATAAATTTCACAAGGTCTGAGGCTGAGGCAATCCAGGCTCCGTCAGCGCTGTGTGTCTCAAGGGCAAACTCCGCCCCGTATTCCTCAGAGACAAGCCCGTACTCTCCTACAAAAATACTCGGTTTGAGTTTTTGCCCGGCAGTTGGATAATACAGTGTTTCACCCTCCGCTCTGTCTTTTTGTAATGTTTTACCCAATCGCATCGCTATTATTCCCATTGGGTTTAAAATTTCAGACTTAACATATTTTTCGTAAGGCATTCCGGACACTCTCTCTATTATCTTGCCAAGGATTACATAACCGATGTTTGAGTACGCATAGTCAGTGCCCGGATCAAAATCCAGCGGTTTACCCATCCAATAACTCACTGTAGTGTCAATATCAGCAGGCGGTCTTTTACCGGCAAGTTTAGCTGCTATTACAGCATGAGGGTAGTTTACCGGGTCTCCGCTTCTTTTTCTGTTCCACCCGCCGGACATCTGTAAAAGCTGCTGCACTGTTATATCGTAAATTCTGGGGTCAGAAGATGTGCTGTAGTTTAGTGGAGTAAAATCATTAAGCACTCTGAACACTTTGTCCTGTAAACTTAATTTACCGTCCTCACAGAGTTTCATAATGCTTACTGCCGTTACAGCCTTTGACACACTTGCCACTCTAAAGAGCGTTTTAGAAGTTACCGGCTCATTTGCATACCTGTTGGCATACCCAAAACCCTTTGCATACACGACCTGGCCGTTTTTCGCTACTGCCACCGAGGCCCCGGTAACACCATATTTACTCATTTGCTCCGACAACCATGTCTCATAACCTTCTATGCCAACCACAGAGCTAACATCAATTTTCTCAACTATTACCCTTGCAGCCCGCTTTTTCTTGTGGTGTCTGCCGACATGACTTTTACTTCTGCTGTGCTTACGGTGTTTAACGCGTGCCTGTACATCTGACGGCACAAGCAAAGTCGAAACAAAAACCGCTATTAGAATATACAACAACAAAGATCTGTGCAGATTTTTATTATTGGTAATCAGCATTTTTCATAAACTCCATCCAAATTGGCAAAGCGGCCTGAGCGCCGGTCTCTCTGCTTCCGATAGGTTTGTGGTCATCGCGGCCTACCCATACACCCACTGCCAGCCGGTCGTCAAACCCCATAAACCAGGCATCTGCAAAACTGTCTGTCGTGCCGGTTTTACCATATACAGTCTTATTTAATGCCATAGCAGCGTTTCCGGTACCCTCAGTTATTACCGCTCTGAGAAGTTCTTTTAGCTCTGAGCCTACTCCCTCATCTATTACATTTTTATAAGATATTTTCATCTCCTGAAGAGGTACGCCGTTTTTGTTGGTAATCTTTACTATGGAATATGGTGTATAACGGTTTCCGCTGCTAAAGGCAGCATAGGCATATGTCAACTCTAACAGAGTCAGGTCTGAGGCGCCAAGAGCAGACGGCATATAGGGTTGCACAGGATTTTTAATGCCAAGCATTTTAGCTGTTGCTATAACTTTCTTGATGCCAACCTTATCGGCAAGATACACAGTGGCAGCATTCAATGAATGCGCAATGGCAAAGCGCATCGTAACCTCTCCGTTATATTCATGGCTGTAGTTGTGAGGTACCCAGATGTCAGCCTTGCTGCTGCCGGTAAAACTTATCTCCGCGTCCATGAGAGTGCTCTCAGGGGTATATCCCTCGTTAAGGGCTGTCAGATAGACGACCGGTTTAAAAGAAGACCCGGGCTGTCTTATGGCCTGTGTCACCCTGTTAAACTGTGTCTCCCAGAAATCCGTGCCTCCTACCATGGCCTTAATTGCTCCGGTTTGGGTATCTACAGCAAGGAGCGCCACCTGAACATTTTTTCGTTTCCGTTTGGCTAAATTATTTACTCCATACAAAACAGCTTTTTCCGCTATCTTTTGCAGACGGTAATCCAGTGTCGTGTAAATTCTTATTCCAGCAGTGTAGAGTCTTTCTCCGTATTCGTCCTCAAGCTCATTTTTTATATAATCTATAAAGTACGGGGCATTGTATCGCCTTGTGTGTACGTTTAAAGGAAGCGGTGCTTTCATAGCTTTTTCACACTGAGCATCGGTTATAAAGCCAACAGAAAGCATTCGCTTAAGGACAAAATTTCTTCTCTGCAGGGCTTTTTGTGGATTTTTAAACGGTGAATACGTGGTTGGAGCTTTTGGCATGGCAGCCAAAAGAGCTGCCTCAGCAATGTTCAGATCTGAAGTGCTTTTGCCAAAATAAGTATAAGATGCCGCCTCTATGCCGTAAGCACGTGTGCCAAAGTATGTCTGGTTTAAGTATAGCCCTATTATTTCATCTTTTGTATAGTGGCGCTCTATTTGCAGGGAAAGGGTTGCCTCCTTAAGCTTTCTCTCAAGTGACCTTTCAGGCTTTAAAAATAACATTTTGGCCAGCTGTTGGGTTATGGTGCTACCGCCCTGTACGAAGGATTTAGCCTTAATGTCTTCATACATTGCTCCAAAAATTCTGACAAAATCTATTCCCTTGTGCTTATAGAACCTGGCATCCTCCACTGCAATGAATGCCTTCTTTACATGGTCAGGAATCTTATAGTAGGGAACAAAGGTTCGCCGTTCTATGAAAAGCTCTGCCAAAAGCTCATTATCTGCCGAGTAAACAAGAGATGTCTCAAGAGGAGTGTACTCTTCAAGCATCTTAATTTTAGGTAAATCAGAAAGAGTCCAAAACAAAAATCCGCCACCAAATCCCAGCGACAGAGCTATAACCATAATTGCAAAACCTAAAATAAAGGGAACTTTTCCTCGCTTTTTTTGAGGCGTTGCAGGCTCTTTTCGAGGTATTCGCCGTGCTGCTCTCTTTTCAACCATCCTCAAGTTTTATAGAACTCCCTTGTAAAGAGTAACAGCAAGCAGATAAAAAAATCAAATAGCGCAAAATATCTGATTGTGTACGTAAATAAAGTTGACAGTGAAAATCCTCAGGCGTTATGCTAAAAGCTGTTCTTTTAGACAGAAGGTGGTATATTGCTTTACAATGGTATAATGAAGTCACTGAATAATATTTAAAATGAGCGGAGGCATTTTATGGCTAACACGCTACTAAATAGCGAAATGACATCTTTGGTAATATCACTGCTTTCAGTTGTGATTCAAACTGTTGCAGTAGTTATGACTTTAAGATTGATAAAAATAACGGAAAACCGCACCGCCTGGATTTTTATTTCTATGGCCATTTCTCTTATGATTATCAGACGATTAGAAAATCTCTACATGTTTTTGTTCAGTGACGGAGTAATGACCCCGGTTATCTTTGAAGTAATTGGTATTGTTATATCATTTTTTACGCTTGTTGGAGTTTCCAAAATTGCACCAATCTTTCTTACCTTAAAAAAATCCCATGCTAAAGTAAATAAATCCCTCTCTGAAAAAGAACTTCTCATCAATGAATTAAAACTAACAAAGCAGTTAATGGAGACAGTTGCAAATGGAATCACTGAGGAGATTTTTCTTATTACTAAAGATTGTGAGATATTATGGGCAAACAACGCTGTTGTGGAACATCGGAAATGTGAGCTGAATAAAGTAGTTGGAATGCACTGTTATGAAGTGACGCATCATAGCGATGTGCCCTGTACACCGCCTGATGATCCGTGTCCGATAGACGAATTTTATAAAACAGGAGAGTCTGTAACTGTTAGCCATGTCCATTATGTCAATGAAGATACACGCTCTTTTGTCGAGGTTACAGTGTATCCGATTACAAATGAAGAGGGCATAGCAGATAAGTTTGTTCACGTATCCAAAGATGTCACAGCAAGAATGTTACGGGAGGAGGAAATCAGCAATCTTAATAAAATGCTTGAGCAGAAGATTAAGGTGGAGGTGACTTTGAGAGAACAGGAGAGACAACTGTTAATTCAACAGTCTAAGATGGCAGCCATGGGTGAGATGATAGGCGCAATAACTCATCAATGGAAACAACCGTTAAACATAGTATCACTAATAGCACAGGGGATGCCCGATGCTTATGAATACGGAGAGATTAATCAGGAATATATAAAAGACACAGTAACCGGGATTTTAGAACAAATCAGTTTTATGACAAAAACCGTTAATGATTTCAGGAATTTTCTTAAACCTTCAAAAGTTGCAATAGAATTTGACATAAAAGATGCAATAGAAGATATATTGTTTATGTTCAAATATATATTAAGTAAATCCAATATAGTTATCACATTCGACAAAGATAACCATTCGGATAAATTTACAACAACAGGACAGCCGAATGAGTTCAAGCATGTCATATTGAACCTGATAAACAATTCAAGAGATGCTATATGTTTAATGTGGGAAAAAAAACTTATGAGCGAAGATAAAAATGGGAATATACATATTCAACTTTCAAAGGACAATGATAAGGTGCTAATTACTATAAGCGACAATGGAGGCGGTATTCCTAAAGATATAATTGACAATATTTTTGAGCCTTATTTCACAACAAAACCCGATGATAAAGGCACAGGCATCGGCTTGTACATGAGCAAAGCCATAATTGAGAGTATGGGAGGCACTATCACGTGCATAAATATAGAAGGCGGTGCGGAGTTCAGGATAAATCTGTGATAATTTAAGGGAAGGACAGAGTCCTTCCCTTAAATTAAATTACCTTATGGCTTCAATTCAGATCTATTCCTCTTCGTCTTTTTTCTTTCTTTCGCTGATTATTTTTTGAGCCAGATGGTTAGGAAGTTCCTCGTAGTGTGAAAACTCCATTGTGTAAAGGCCCCGTCCTGAGGTTATACTGTGAAGTTGGTTAGCGTAGGTCAGCATCTCAGACATTGGGACCAGGGCCGTAATTTTTTGGTTGGCACCTGGGCTTGAATCCATCCCCTGCACTTTACCGCGCTTAGAGTTTAAGTCGCCTATTACGGCTCCAAGGTTTTCCTCCGGACATATTGCCTCCATTTTCATGACAGGCTCAAGAATTATCGGATGGGCCTCTGCAACCGCCTTTTTAATGGCAAAGGAGCCTGCTATCTTAAAGGCCATTTCAGAGGAATCCACAGCATGATAGCTGCCGTCAAATATGGTTACACGGACATCAACCATCGGGTAGCTTGCAATAATACCGCCTTTTAGTTTTTCTACGATGCCTTTTTCCACAGCCGGAATGTACTGTCTTGGCACTGAGCCGCCAACAATTTTATCTACGTACTCAAATCCGGTGCCACGCGGAAGCGGCTCAATCTCTATCCAGCAGTCTCCGTACTGCCCACGGCCTCCGGACTGCTTTTTGTACTTGCCCTGTGCTTTGGCACGTGCCGTAATTGTCTCACGATATGCAATCGTAGGGGTTTTCATCTCAACCTCTACTCCGAACTTTCTCTTAAGTTTATGCAGAGTTATCTCTATATGAACCTGTCCCATGCCGGAGATTATCATCTCATTTGTCTCATCCTCACGGTGAAACCGTAGCGTGGGGTCTTCATCCAAAATCCTGTGAAGTCCGGAGCTGACCTTTTCCTCATCTCCTTTGGTTTTTGGCTCTATTGCATACGATATAATGGGCTCGGCAAACTTCACCTCAGGCAGCTTTATCTGCGTAGTTTCACCGCAAAGAGTATCCCCAGTGCCGGTTTCTTTTAGTTTTGCAACAACTCCGATTTCACCTGGCCCCAACACTTGAGCAGGCGTCTGCTTTTTACCAAGCATATACGATACCTGGCCGATTCTCTCCTTTACACCCTTTGATGAGTTAAAGATAGTGGTATCAGGCCTGATTGTGCCGGAAAAAACCCTGAAAATCGTAAGTTTTCCTGCATATGGGTCTGCTACGGTTTTTAAAACGTAGGCGGCTGGATGCTCGGCACTCTCCGGTTTAAGGATTATGTCGGAGTTATCTTTCAGGTTTTTAGCGGTTATGGGTTTATACTTCACTCTGTCAGAAGGAGACGGAACACAGAACAGAATTGAGTCAAGAAGCACCTTTATGCAGAGATTTTTCTCTGCCGAACCACAGAGCACAGGAAGGAAACACCGTCTGTTGACGCCGTCCTTTACACCATTTAGCACCTCATCTGCTGTAAGCTCACCGGTTTCAAGGTATTTCTCAAGCAACGCATCATCAGCCTCTGCCACTACCTCCACCAGTTTTTTCCTGTACTCCGACACCTTGTCTGACATATCGGCTGGGATTGCCGTCTCCTCATAATTTGTACCACTTAGTGTGTAAGCCTTCATTTTGAGTAAATCCACATATCCCTTAAATGATAAACCCTCTCCGATGGGTAGTATTACAGGAAGCGGATCTATTGAAAAAGCATCCTGAGCCTGTTGCAATGCTGTGAAAAAATTAGCATTTTCCCTGTCTATCTCATTAATAAAAACCATTGCCGGTGTTTCAAACTCAGTGATATAGTTCCAGATTTTTTGTGTTTCGGCTTTTACACCGCTTTCGGCCCCTATTACTATCAGGGCACAATCTGTTACCCTTAAACATCCCCTTGCATCCTCTATGAAATTTATAAACCCCGGCGTGTCCATCACGTTTATCTTATGCCCTGAATAGTCAAATGTTGCCACGGCTGACGTTATAGAGGCCTTACGCTCTATCTCCTCAGGATCAAAATCACTGACCGTGTTTCCATCTGCCACAGTTCCCATTCTGCCAATAACTCCGGCACTTAGCAGAAGTGCCTCCGTGAGGGTTGTCTTACCTGAGCCGCTGTGTCCTGCCAATGCTATGTTACGAATTTTTCCCACTTCGGTGTTTCCCATTGTGTCCCCCTTTATGCTTGATATAATATGTTTATCTGCTTTAAAGTATTTTTGTAACGACTGGTTTGTTCTCTGTCGTCTTCTCCATTTTTCGTGATATCAGGCTTGCTATGAAAAAAAGCACGGCAAAAGCGCCAAGCCCCGTTATCGCAGAGATTAGTTCGGATGATACTCCGTTAAAAAATTGGGATAAAAAATATTTTCCAAAAACTGCCCCAAGTATCAGTGCAAGAGCAGGAAAGCCATAAACCAGAAATGTCCCCTTCATATAGGTGAAGCGCCTCATAACAATAAGCACGCGTTGCCCTGCTTTGGCCTGAGCCTCATTAAGCGCCTCAAGCTCCACAACATTATCATTAGTGCTGCACTCGCCGCTTTGCGGGCACTCATGGCATGCGTTAGTTTTTTGCACCTCAACAATCGCAATATGCCCTCTTACTGCCTTAACAACCCCTGTTTCGTCCATGACTACGATTTTAACATAATCTTTTCTTTATAAAAAATAGATTCTTTGTAAAATTAAGCGGGTAATGAAATTTCGTGTTTTTTAGTGGCCTTGCTCTGTGTTTTACTGTCCCTGCTGCGTACTGGATTGATTTACAATTCCATTTGTGTAATAATAAGTAAATTTCTCTAAAAGCGTATATCACAGAGCGATGTGGTATAATTTAAGAAAAGGAGGTATGTATGAAGAGATTTCGGGTTGTGTTTCTGTTAAGTTTTGTGGTGCTAATGTTTTCCACACTTTTGTATGCACAAAATATTGGAAACGGAAAAGCTCTGTTTAATGACACAAAATTAGGTGGAGGCAGTACCGGGAAAAGCTGTAATTCCTGTCATCCTGCCGGTAAAGGCATTAAACCTGAAACTACAAATTCAACGCGGCTTGAGGATATTGTTAACGGTTGTATAACAGGACCACTGGCTGGTACAGCATTACAAAAAGATTCCCAGCAGATGAAAGATATTGTAGCGTATATCAAATCTATTGTGAAAAAATAACATATCAGCCAAAAGTTTGATTTAACAAAGGAGGGACTTATGAAAAAGTGGGTTTTAGTTTTCTTTTTTATAGCTTATGCTATGATGGTTATAGTTCCGGCCTATGGTGAGGATGCACCAAGACTTACAATTGATGAGCTTAAAGCAAAGTTAGGCTCTCCCGATGTTGTTGTAATAGATGTACGCGTACAGGGTGCATATAATAACAGCAAAATGAAGATAAAAGGGGCAGTCAGGGAAAATCCAGCTCTGTTTGGTCAATGGTCGCAAAAATATCCAAAGGACAAAACTCTGGTGCTTTATTGTACCTGACACAATGAAGCGACAAGTGCCAGTTTGGCACAAGAGTTGTTAAAACTCGGTTACACTAAAGTATATGCGCTCAAAGGCGGATGGAACGAATGGGAAAATGCAAAGTACCCTACCGAGCCTAAATGATTTGATACTGGGTTGAGACCGTTGCGAAATCCTCAGAACTGAGAAGGAGTATTTTCCAATTAAGGAAAATTTTTGATTTACCTGTCTTTAATTGCAATAGTTACAAATTAATCGGACAACAGGTTAAAATAACTCCATTATAAAGAAGATGGTTATTCAGAACAAGTTAGGGATACTGAACCTTGCACAGGAACTCGGCAATGTATCAAGGGCGTGTAAGGTATTTGGTTATAGCCGTGACAGCTACACAAATGGGGTATGGGGTATAACCCCATGACGACCAGTATGGAGAGGAGGGGCTAAAGTGTACCCCGTTGTCAAGTTTTACAAAAAATTTTTTAACACAGATAAATCAGATAATTTTCTTCAACATATTGATTTTATGAATCATCTGTGATACACTACCGCATGATTCGGCGAGGGACAAGGTTGCATATAAACACTGTTAATTCAGTGGCAAGGAGATGTCACGTGACAGTGTCTTAAAATCTAATAACTAATGGAGCTTTGTTCGTTTATGGACAAAAAAGAAAACACAGATGAATTACAACCAGTAAAGTCAAAACGCGGCAGGAAGAGGTTATCGGAGCAAGTTTCCAGCCAGTACAACCAGTCAGCAGCAAAATCCCCATCAAAACTAAGTTTAAAACAGCAGCCATACGGAGAGGTGGTTTCATATTCGGTTTTGGACAAGAGTACCGAAAGCACTTTAGCTTTCCTCACCCGTGATGACACGATGAAACAAATTCTTAACGACTTAAAAGGAGTTGCAAAGACCAATTACAAGGTGCTAATCCACGGATTGCCGGGCTGCGGTAAGACTCTGATGGCAAGGATGATCCATTTTTTAAGTGAGCGTACAGACGGTGTTTTTGCTGAGTTTGACACAAAGGCGATTGCACCAGATGATATGGAGAGTTTTCTGTTTGGACAAGCAGCATCAGCAGGCAGTGAGCAAAAGACAGGTCTTTTAAGTAAGGCAAACAACGGAACTTTATATGTCAAAGATTTTTTAAATATGCCTGTGTGGCTTTTGGAAAAACTCGTGATAGCCATAGACAACCACAAGTATTTGCCTGTAGGAGGGGTTGAACCGGAACCCCTGAATATTCGCCTCATAACCTCCGTAAGCAAAGACATTAAAAGTGTTGCTAATTCCGACAACGTGACAGAGGACTTGCTGTACAGGCTAAGTGATTTCTTTTTGCCTGCTCCGCCACTTAAGGACAGGGCAGCAGATATAAAGATTTTGTTTGACCACTTTTTGGCAAACACATGTGCTGGCCTTAAAATAGACGTGCCGATTGTTTCCAATGAGGCCTACAGGTTGCTGGACACTCACGAGTGGCCCGGGAACATTGCAGAGGTAAAGAGCATTGCTAAAAACGCCGTGCTTAAAGCCGCACCTGATATGATTACCATAGAACACATAATGTTTCTAAAACAGCCATACTCACTCCCTCAGGATGGCCCGCTCAGACTAAAGGATGTAATATCAGGGGTCGTAGCCACCTACGAAACAAACATCATCCGGGAGCTCCTTGAAAGATTTAAGGGCAATAAGAGCAAGGTCTCAAGATACCTCGCAATTGACTACAAAACACTGCTCAATAAGATAAAAGAACATAATATATAGGCTTTTGTATGGTTTCTGAATTCCCGTCAGTTAAGGTATAATTACGGGATGCCGGAAACTATAGTGGTAAAGATAGGAAGTAACATTTTAGCCTCTGCAAAGGGGCTAAATGAAAAAACCATAGGGCAACTTGCGTGGGACATTTCGGCAGCACACGATGAGGGCTACGATTTGGTTGTAGTATCGTCGGGTGCTGTAGCTGCCGGGCGATATAAACTTTCGATAGCTGGACATATCCACGATATAAATTTAAAGCAGGCTGTTGCCGCAGTTGGCCAGAGCTCTCTTGTGTGGGCGTATGAGAAGGCATTTGGCGTATTTGACAAGAAAGTAGCTCAGGTACTCCTTACAAGAGATGTTTTTTCTGACAGAAAACGGTTTATTAATGCCGGAAATACCCTTAACACACTTCTTTCTTTAAAGGTAATCCCGATTATAAATGAAAATGACACGGTATCGGTAGAGGAGCTTAAATTTGGTGACAATGATATGTTGGCAGCCCTTGTTGCAAGTCTGCTTAATGCCTCAAAACTCATAATACTTTCCGATGTGGACGGCCTATATACTGCCGACCCAAGGAAAACCAGCAAAGCAAGGTTAATTAGTAACGTAGCTGAGATAACCGATGAAATAGAAGCACTGGCAGGTGGAGCCGGCACAATATCCGGCACAGGCGGAATGTATTCTAAAATCAAGGCCGCTAAAATTGCCACCGCTCACGGTATTCCTGTAACCATTATAAACGGAAAGAAGTCCGGGCAGCTTACGAATGTCCTAAGAGGAAGCACTGCCTTTGGTACTACATTTGCCGCAAAGCAGAGGAAACATGGCGCACGGAAAAGCTGGATAGCCTCCTATCTTCATACCCGCGGCAGTGTCTGTCTTGATGACGGAGCAACGGATGCCGTTGTCAGTAACGGAAAAAGCCTTCTGCCCTCTGGTGTCAGGTCAATTGAAGGTAACTTTGAACGCGGCGATGCCATTTTCTGTATCACACTTGACGGAAAGAAGATTGCTAAAGGGATAGTTAACTACGGGAGCTCCGAGCTTGTGCGCATTGCAGGGCATAAGACCTCAGAAATCGAGAGCATACTTGGTTATAAATACTCTGACGAGATTATCCATAGAAACAATTTGACGTTGTTATAGATGTGCAGAATGTAAAATGTAGTTATAACATTGTAGATTTATACTGTGATGTTTTGCTTGCAATTTTACCGTCTTTAACTGTATTATGGCTGGTGCTATAAGCTTATCGTAGTTACGTGTTATGGGGGAATGGTATTTTTAAAGAATTATGTACGATTTAAAGTCAGACAGTGCTGTGGATGTGGATAAGGACTCCCGGTTAAAGGTGGGAGTTATAGGAACCGGATATTTTGGCAAACACCATGCTCGCGTCCTTTCGGAGATTAAAAACGCTAACCTTGTTGCCGTATCGGATATTAACCTAAGCAGTGCAGAGGAGATTGGCAGCCGTCTCAATGTAAAAGTTTACGAAAACTTCAGGGAACTCTTAAAGCAGGTTGAAGCTGTGGTCATTGCCACCCCTACGGCAACTCATTACAATATAGCGATGGAGTGTATGAATGAGGGGGTGCACCTGTTTGTGGAAAAACCTATAGCCTCCACTGTTGATGAGGCTGATGTAATGATACGCATGTCTCAGAGTAAAGACCTTGTGCTACAGGTAGGGCATATTGAGAGGTTCAACCCGGGGTTTAAGTCAATCGGTAAATGTTTAGTAAATGAGATGCCTTTGTATATAGCGGCTGAGCGTGTGTCACCTCTGATAGAGAGAGCTCTTAATGTGGATGTCACGCTTGATCTGATGATTCACGACATTGACATAGCCTATGCAGTGGCAAAGTCCGAGGTTAAATCGGTGTATGTAACGGAGGAGTCGGTTGTATCAGGGCGGATAGATACAGTAAGCGCCTGGCTTGAGTTTGAAAATGGGATGAGAGCCTTACTCATCGCAGACAGGATGTCTAAAGAAAAACGCAGGACTTTTAAGGCAGTCGGCAGGAATAATTTTTTAAAACTTGATTACATAACACAAGAGCTGCTATGTTATGATTACAATGGAAATATGGAAACGATAAACATAACCTCTGATGTGGAGCCTCTAAAAGAGGAGCTTTCAAGTTTCGTTGACTGTGTGATTAGTGATGGGCATCCGGTAGTGTCGGGATATGACGGCAGGAGGGCACTTGATATTGCCCTTAGGATTAGCAATGCTTTAAGAGAGCATGCAGCAGTGGCAGCAGCTCAAAAATAGTTAAGATCTGATGAAGAGAAAAATATGATACCAATGTTAGACCTGAAAAAGGAATTCCTTGAAATACAGGATGAGGTCATAGGGACAGTTACGGAAATTCTCAAAAGCACCCGCTACGTATTAGGCCCTCATGTTGAAGAGTTTGAAAAGCAATTCAGCCAATTTTTATCCGCTGTGGATGTAAACGATTTACACTCACTGGGGGTGGCCTCAGGCACAGGTGCGCTGTTTTTGAGCCTGGCTGCACTTGGTATAAAAGCAGGCGATGAGGTTATAACAACACCGTTTACTTTTTTTGCCACGGTTGAGAGCATACTCTACATGGGAGCTAAACCCGTGTTTGTTGATATAGATGATAAGACACTAAATATAGATGTTAATAAAATTGAAGACAAAATCACTAAGAAAACCCGCGCCATTTTGCCAGTTCATTTGTTTGGATTGCCGTGCAACATGGACAGAGTCATGGATATTGCCAATAGCCATAATCTTCATGTGATAGAGGACTGCGCTCAATCAACCGGAGCACAGATAAACGGCAGAAGAACCGGTACCTTTGGTGATACCGGATGCTTTAGTTTTTATCCGAGCAAAAACCTAGGCTGCTACGGTGACGGCGGAGCTGTAGTGACAAAAAGTGATACAATTTATGAAAGAATCCGAACTTTAAGAAATCACGGCTCTCGCGGTAATTATGTACATCATGAGGTCGGGTTTAACAGCAGACTGGACGAAATTCAGGCTGGGGTGCTTCTTATAAAACTCAGGAGACTCGACGAAAAAAACAGAATGCGGCGTGAAAATGCCAATCTCTACAATTCGTTCCTTAAAGATGTGGTAAGATGTCCAGCGGAGCCAGATGGCTACGTTCACAGCTACCACCAATATACAATACGCTCTGCGCACAGGGATAAGATAAAAGAGACGCTTTCAAATGAGGGAATATCCTCGGTAGTGTATTACCCATCTCCAATGCACCTTCAAGAGGCGTTAAAAGGACAGGGGATGAAACGGGGGGATTTGCCAGTTTCTGAACAGGCGGCCTCTGAAGTTCTGTCTCTTCCCGTCTATCCTGAGATGCCACAGGAAAGCATAAGAAAAGTAGCCGATATAATCCGATCATGCCTTTCAGGGTGATGATTATAGCCGGAGAGTCCTCTGGTGAGCTTTACGGCGCACTTTTAGCAAAGAAACTTAGGGAAAAATGGCCGAATTTATTTCTTTTAGGCGTGGGCGGCAAGAAAATGGAAACCGAGGGAGTTGAGCTTGTAGCCGGAATAACTGGAGCATTTGGTATATTTGGAGCGATTTCCTCAGTAAAAACACTCTTTGGCACATACAGAAAGCTGATAAAGATTTTTAAAACAAAGCGAGTAGATGTTTTAGTTTTGATAGATTTCCCCGATTTTAATCTTTTTGTAGCAAAGGCAGCTAAAAAGTACGGCATAAAGGTGCTTTACTATGTAAGCCCTCAGGTGTGGGCATGGCGAACCGGGCGCATCAAAAAGATAGCCGAGCGTTCCCACATAATAGCGGCAATATTGCCGTTTGAGCCGGAAATGTATGAAAAAGCCGGGACAGACTGTGAGTTTGTAGGGCATCCGGCTATGGAGGAACTGTCTCAGCATGTATCTGATACCGAATCGTTAAAAGCAGAGTTTTCCATAAACCCCGATGCCCCTGTGCTTGGAATTTTCCCGGGCAGCAGACACGGGGAACTTAAGCGCCATTTACCGGTAATCGTTGACACAATTAAGACCATAAAGGCCGTTCATCCTGAGTTTCAATTTGTAATAGCAGTGGCTCCCAATCTGCAAACAGAAAAGTATAAGGCGCAATTTGACGCTCTTAACGCACACGGAGTTAAGTTTGTTGCCGAAAGATCACTGGATGTTCTTGCCATAAGTGACGTGGCCCTTATGAAATCCGGCACGGCAGCGTTTCAGGCAGCCCTTATGGGGGTGCCTCTTGTAGTGTTTTATAAGATGCCTGCCATTGAATTTCGTATAGCAAAGCTGATTATAGACGTTAGCCACATAAACCTTGCAAATCTCATCATGGAGCGCGAGGTGGTGAAAGAATTAATTCAGGAAGATGCCACCTCAGCCCGCATCTCAGCAGAGATTGTGAGTCTTTATGAGGATAGTGCAAAACGTAAGACGATGACAGATGACTTTAAAAGACTCCGGGCTTTGTTTGAATCCAAAAACCCAACCGACGAGGTTGTAAAAATCATCGCCAATCTGACAGGCGATTAGTAGAGAGTATATTAAGGGATGGCGCTGCCCTCCCTTAAACCCTCCCGCAAGGAGGCTAGCCTCCTTGACCTCAGGTTTTGGGGTTAGCGATTGGGTGGTTTAGTTTCATGTTTTGTTGGTTTGCTTGTTGGTAGAGAATTTTTTAACCGGCGTTCCACCGCTTAAAAAGTTTCAATGAGAGCTTCGCCCTCAAACAGACGAAAAGATTAAAAGATTTATAAATATCCTACGACACATCTATACCGATGTTCACTTACTTCGGAGAAGAATATGGATAACGATATTTAGTTCTTAGTTTTTCATCCAATGAGCAATTTTTCATTTGCCCAATATCACACGCAGGAAAGCCAGGACACCTGATTTCAATGGGAACTCTGCATGTATCCTGACCATAGGTTTCTGTCATAAAACTTTTCTGGCTTATCACTACAATTGCAAACTCAAATTTTTCATTTGTTTTCGGACAACTAACTATTTCGTATTTAGTTTCCTTTCTTTGCCCTGTTGCCACTTTGCGTTCCTCCTTTTTTTTGATTGCTTTTGATGTCTCCGCTAAGTCCAATTATGGCTGGATATAGATATTATTTGGTTAAATATACAGCAATGGCAGTTGTTCTCGGAACCCAAACCTTACCACCATTGGTTGCTTTTATAAATATAGCATCTTCTTTAATCCCACCTGAAAACTGATGGTTAGGTTCAATGTCTTCAATTTTGCCTAAATATGAATTATCAACTTTTAAATACAATTCAGTGCCAATCCTAATATTCCCTACTAACGATTTATAACCTACCGGCAGATTGTTTTCAGTTTCTTTATCCTTCACTTCTTGGTTGTTTGGTTTATATAGAGTATTCCTTAAATCTATTCTGTCTTTATCTGTATAATCATTCCATTGTTTTGCGGGTGAAAAAGATTGAGATTGTTTTTCGGATTTTTGCTGTTCATTAAACCCAACAAAACTGGCAATAATTATAGGCAATATTAGCACTCCGGCACCTATTAATAATAATTTATTTTTTATCTTTTTAGATGGCGATAGGATTATTTTCAAATCCTGAGATATATTATCATCATTTGGAATATCGCTTATATATGGTGTTACTTGCCTTTGCTTTTTAATAGTTCTATCAGAACCACAGATTGTGCATCGTTTTGGATAAAATGGCATAATAAACAACCATAATCCGAGAGTTGATCCACAAGCAATAAGAGTGGCGATTCCAAATGACCTCTTAAACCCTGTTGGCCTATCACATAGAGAGCAGTGTTTTATAACCATATATACCTCCGGTTACAAAACATATTACAAGAATGACATTCCCAAGCCATCGTTCTATACCTCCCAAGTTTTTATTTTAAAAACTTAATCAGCGCAACTATAATTCCTATCTGGCTTGCCCAGAAAATAAACATCCACTTAAGGAGTTCAGCCTTTGTTTCTGCAAGCTCAGCCTTTGTTGCAAATCTTTTTTCCATATCAATTAATAAATCTTTTAAATCAGTCTTTGTAACCAATTCTTTGGTTAGTTCCTCCTTTATAGCCTCCTTTGTCATAGACGATAGTTCAGAGGACTCCCTAACCACTTCTGCAATTTCCTTAGCCGCTTTGTCGCTAAGGTCAGCACCCTTAAGCCGTTCATATATCTTTAATGTGTCTATTGTTGTTGCCATGCCCTTTTCTACCTCCCCCGCCATTAATATTGATTCCTTTAACTAAGCCTGCTTCAGTTCCACGTGTTATTCCAAGTATAACAACTGCGTATTATCTGCGTCAAATTTACATTTTTGTCTAGTTTTTAATGAGATAATTCATCAGCTTGTTTTTCCAACTAAAAAAGTATTACAATTATTTAATGTAAGGGATTCAAATTATGTAAGGAGACTGATTTGCTAACAGCGGTAAAAATCACATCTAAGGGACAGATCACAATACCAAAGAGAATCAGGGACATACTGGATACTGATATTGTGGAGTTTGAGGTAAAGGACAACCTGGTTGTGCTAAAACCTGTTAGAAGCGTTGGCGGATCACTAAGCAAATACTCAGTAGGACGTAAAACTTTTAGTGAGATTAGAGATATTGCATGGGATGCAGCAGTAAATGACAAATTTAAAAAATGATATTACCCGATACTAACACAATCGTCAGATATATTTTAAAAGACGTTTCCGACTTGTATGCAAAAGCGGAGGAACTATTTGAAAAAGTTAGAATTGGAGAAGAAAATATTATCGTTTTGGAGAGTGTTTTGACAGAATGTGTTTATGTCCTTGTAAAGTTTTATAAAGTGCCGCGTAAAGATGTATCATTTGTGCTACAGGGTTTTCTCAGCTATAGAGGGGTTAAAAATGCTGACAGGGACGAACTGATTGAATCACTTCGTATGTATTCAGTGTCAAATCTTGATATCGTAGATTGTATCCTGTGCGCTAAATCAAGATGCTATAAAATGACTCTGTTTTCCTTTGATAATGACCTTAAAAACTGTAATTGAGACTTTGCGGCAACTGTCACCGGCTAAAATCAAAAAAAAATAGAAAGGAACTGTCATTCTTATGATGTTTATATACAGGCTGTTGTATTTTGCGGCATTTTTACTTTTGCTTCCGTATCAGTATCTTAAGAGAGCATCCGGCTTGCGGACAAAGTGGTTTATGGAACGAACCGGAAAGTATCAATTTGTTTTAAAAAAGCCGGGCAGCAGTTATAAAACCAAAAGCGATATTTCTGTGATAGATACTGAGGGTAAGGCAGTGGTGTGGATTCATGCAGTGTCAGTGGGAGAGACGATATCGGCAGTACCGCTTATAAAAAAAATTACAGAAGAGATAACCCCACACGTTGTACTTTCAACTGTGACGGATACGGGGCAGAGGACGGCAAAAGAGAGGCTCAGGGGTGTTGGAAACATAGTGTATATGCCGTTTGACACTCCGGCCTGCGTTAAACGGGCAATTGAGGCAATAAGTCCTGATTTGTTTATCGTAATGGAGACAGAGCTTTGGCCAGAGGTGTTTCATCAGATGTCAGAGCGCGGGATTCCTGTAATGCTACTTAACGGCAGAATTTCTGATAAATCATTCCGGGGATATATGAAAATCCGTTTTTTCATGAAGGAACTTTTCTCCAAAATTGCCTTCTTTGGAATGCAAAGTGAAATTTATAGCGAACGCGTGGTAAAACTCGGAGCAAAGCGTGAAATAGTTCATACGTTTGGAAATTTTAAGTTTGATGTGATGCCGCCAAAAGAAATCCCTGACTGGGCAACGGAAATGAAAAGACCGCTTATAGTTATGGGAAGTACGCATGAGGGTGAGGAAATACTGATGCTCTCCTGTTACAAGAAATTAAAAACCGAGTTTTCCTCACTGTCTTTAATAATAGCTCCGCGCCATCCTGAGCGTTTTAAAGATGTGGAGAGGATTTTAATATCTCAACACACCGGGTATCAGAGGCGGACACAATTAACAGACACACCGCCTGACATTGTCTTGGTGGATACGATAGGAGAGCTTTCCTCGCTTTACGGGGCAGCAGACATTGCAATAATGGGAGGAAGTTTCGTACCAAAAGGAGGACATAATCTTTTGGAACCTGCTTTTTGGGAAAAACCAATAGTTACCGGTCCGTTTATGGATAACTTTCCAATGGCGGAGGATTTTTTTGAGACAGGAGCCGCAATACAAGCAGACAGCTCTGACTTATATGACACTTTGCTTGAACTTCTGAAAAATCCAGGGAGAACAACTGAGATGGGCAGAAAAGCCGGAGAACTGTTCAGAAAAAACGCAGGCTCTATAGATTTGGCTGTTACGGAGATAAAATCTATGTTAAGAAATAAGGATTAATCAACCACATATAACAGTTAGACTAATACCATGTTGCGCTCAAGAGAGGAGATTGCCACACCCCCTTCGGGGGTTCGCAATGACGGCGTGGGCTGTTCATGGGCGCCATTATCCGTCATTACGAGGAGCGTAGCGACGTAGTAATCTCCTCTTTATATTATAGTTTAGATTGCAACTCGGTATAAAACATATCATCTTTGCAAGGAATTCTTTTGTAACTCAGCCGGAACAAACCACTTTGGCTGATTATAGCCGATCCCTATAGTGGTGGGAACTATGCCTTTAAAACGGCTGCTTATTACAACAAGAGAATCTGGCACGTATAAAAACACGTAGGGCACATCCTCGGCTAATATTTCGTGCAGTCTGTGATAAGCGCGCTTGCGTTTTTCCATATCAAAAGTGCGTCTGCCCTCTTCTAAAAGAGCATCAATCTCAGGGTTATTGTAGCCGATAAAGTTAAATTCCTTCTCCTTTGTTTTACTTGAATGCCAGATGTCGTATTGGTCGGCATCAAGCCCTATTGACCAGCCAAGCACTACCGCTTCAAAACGCCTTTTATCCACAAATTCGTTTATAAACGTACTCCATTCAAGCGCCCGAATATGAACCTTAATCCCAACCTGCTTCAGCCGGTATTGAATTATTGTTGCGGTTTTTGTCCTAAGTGTGTTTCCCATATTGGTGATTATCGTAAATTCAAAACGGTTACCATCTTTTTTAAGCACTCCGTCACTGTCCTTTTTCGTCCATCCGGCCTCTTTAAGCAGTGCTTTTGCCTTTATAGGGTTAAACTCGTATTTTCTGACATTTGGATTATACGGCCATGTGTTTGGCACATAGGGGCCGGTTGAGGTTGTGCCAAGTCCAAACAGGACGGCATCCACGATTTCCTCTTTATCAATGGCATGGGCTATGGCCTGTCGCACGCGTTTGTCCTTAAAGAACGGATGCTTCAGGTTAAATCCCAGAAATGTATAGTTAAATGCCGGATACCGGAATTTTTGGAATCTCTCCTTAAAGAGCTCCGTGTCGGTTTGCCTTTGATATTGAATCGGAGTAAGCCCCATAAAATCAATACTGCCTGTCTTTAGTTCTAAAAACATTGTTGACTGGTCGGGGATTATCCTGTAAACGTATCTGTCTATGTAGGGTCTGCCATCAAAGTAGCCATGATTTGATTTTAACTCAACCCGCTCACCAGCTATCCACTTATCCAATATGTAGGGGCCCATTCCAACAGGCGCTCTGCCAAATGGATCCTTTACTATGTCCTTACCTTTGAGCAAATGCTCTGGTAACACAACAAGAGAGCCCCAACTGCTTAGAGCAGGCGCAAACGGCTTTTCATAAGTCACTCTAAACGTGTATTTATCCAGCACCTCAGCTTTCCTGACCTGCAGAAAATCCTCTTTGTAGGCCGTAGGTGTTTTTTCGTCAATGATGGTCTTATATCCAAACATTACATCATTAGCAGTGAATTCCACCCCGTCTGTCCATCTGACTCCCTTTCTAAGATGAAACGTTATCACAAGGCCGTCCGGAGAAATATCCCAGCTTTCAGCCAAATCTCCGGTTAACTGCAAATCCGGGGCGTACTTGACAAGCCCGTTAAATACAAGCCCCGCCACGGCATGAGATGCGCTGTCACCTGCAAGCATGGGGATTAAAATGCTCGGCTCCCCTATTACGCCCTCAACTATTGTATCGCCATAGGCAGGTTTAAAAACCTTAGTACCATTATCCGCCTGAGCGCTTACCGGCTCGGCATAACCAGTAATAACAAGCGTGTATATGATGAAAATTAGTAAGAGTTTTTTCATATGGCTATTTTACACTTTTTTGTATAGTTAAGATAATGGAATTATTCATTTGATAAAGTAAAAATAAGGGAAAGGGCGCTGCCCTTTCCCTTAGACCCTATCCTGCAAGGAGGCCAGCGGATATTTCTTTACTACTGTGTGGGTTCGGTATTCTTACTTTTTGTGAACCTTTTATCATAAATTGATGCTTAGCACCGGAAAATGGACAGTCATAACCAAACTCTTTAAATTTTCTTATTAATTCACTTCTTGAAATAGCGGGAGACATTCAGATTGCTACTTTTTCCTTTATCCGTTGTTGGTTAATTCAAAATCTTGCTCACAATCCTAAACACCCTGGTTTAAAAACACATGAGTTCGCATCGCTTAAATTCAGTACTGCAGGTTACTCAAATATATCACAGATGTTAACTTGAAGCCCTTCTATGACTTTGGACTTAACGAAACCCTCAAGAGCTGCAAAGGAATGCAGCTTGTACTTATCACCTCACAAACCATATCAGGTACTCCTCTTATCCAGTCCTGAAAGATACTCATGTTCTCTTTTCTGATAAACAAGATATCGGGTTGCAATCTGTTAATCCCCTCTTCAAATATTACGTCAAGCGGAGACAAATATATCTCTCCCAAACTCTTCAATTTAATATATTGGCGTATAATGTCTTGCAGTATGCCAACAATCCTCTGATGTATTCCAAATGGGCTAGGCCCCATGCTCTCCTCTCCGTTAATAACTTCAGTTAAATCTAAATCTCTTTCTATAGCCCTAACGTTCATGATATAACATAGTGCCAAATCAACGGTTTTGTCAATAACGAGAAGAGCTTGGTATATCTGAAGGCTACTGTAAGTTAAACTGCGGCAGCTACTGATTTTTAAACAAAACCAACATTTGCCGCAGTTTATTATTTACCTATACAGCCTCGACAGCCTTGACCTCTGGAATATCAGCCTTTAGCTTAGCCTCTATCCCGCCTTTTAAAGTCATCATAGACATTGGGCAACTGCCGCATGCCCCTACAAGTTTAACCTTCACAATCCCATCGCTTGTCACATCAATAAGCTGCACATCGCCTCCGTCTCTGTTTAACATCGGCCTAATCGCATTCAGCGTATTTTCTACCTGTGTTTTGTCTAACATCTCAAACCCTCCTCATACTCTTTATTTATAAGAGTTGCCTCTTTTCAGTGCCCTCTATGCAAATCAAGGATACACCTATATATTATAATAGATAAAGCCGGAAAAAATCTAAAATGACAGAAATCATAAAAAAAAGCAAAAAATATCAAAAGTAAATAATAAAAATAAAATCTTATTTGCTTTAATAATAGCATGGTAGCGACATTGCCCGTTGTAGTATATGACATGTTTGAAAAACAACTTGAGACCGTTGCGAAATCCTCAGAACTGAGAAGGAGTATTTTCCAAGAGAGTGTTCAAAAAACTGTGTCATGAAGTCTAATTAGAGAGCATTTTTTGGAAAGTATATTTTCAGAAACTGCCTAACTGAATTATATTATCAGTTATAACAAAAAGGAGGCATGACACAATGAG